>JAHJLI010000092.1 GCA_018821785.1 Pseudomonadota bacterium | reverse complement strand
GAATGGTTTTTATGAATTCATTTAATATTTTGGGCGTTCGCCTGAGTCCTTGCAATACGTCTGGTATGTCCTGCATCATTATTGCCCCCTGTCTTTGCTGGTTTACTCACTTCAATCAAACCCACACCAAGTTGTCAATGTATCAATTGATTCACGGGTCGTCTCAAGCCTGTTAGCAGGAAAATCCCAATTCGGATAGCCGAGAGCAATAGCTATAACAATCTGTTTGCTTTCGCCAATACTGCAATATTTTCTTAGCACTTCCGGATACATTACCCCTTGATCTTCAATACAGGTTCCCAGGCCAAAATGTTGGGCAGCCAGGCAAATATTTTGGGTAACCGCGCCAATGTCGAATATCGGTGTTCCAGCAGTAAGCATTCGATCGACACAAACGACTATAACCGCTGGAGCATTAAAAAACTTAAAACCTCTCTCCAGCCATTGTGCGCGTTTGTCAGCATCCTCACGCCCTATATCCATGAGTTGAAAAAGTTTCTTGGCAAGCTCGACCTGACGCCGGCGATAAATACTCTCTGTCGGCCATCCCACAACCGAATGTTCCGACTGGGGCTTTTCACCCGCTTTCAACTTTTCAACAACGGTGCGTTTAATTTGGTCTAAAACATCATTTACAACGACAATAAATTCCCATGGCTGGGTATTCATCGCCGACGGCGCACGACAGGCAATTTCCAAGATCTCCCGCAGAAGCTGCTGCGAAACCGGGTCATCTTTAAAATCTCTGATGCTCTGTCGTTGTTTTATCGCTTCAAGAATATCCATACAAAACTCCTTCAAATTTCATTTTTTTCCTAGCTACAATGATTGACGATCGCTCACAGTTTTTTTGCCGCAACCATTGTCGGGGAATCAACCTGTTGATCAGTCATACTTTGACTGCTAACGAGAGAACACACCTCTCTATGTCAACAACAATGGCTGTTGAGATTGGTATATCCCATCAATGCTGCTAATTAAACAGATAATTCAGGACTTGATTCCATTTTTTCATTATTTTCCATGAGCATTTGATGAAGTAGCACAATAAGGGACACTGCCCGTATTTTTGAAATAATCCGCACGAAATAAATACAGGAAGTGTCCCTTATTAATGTTCGCATTGGCTGCAGATGATGTGGCTTGGAAAACTATTTTGCACGAACGTACAGAACCTTTTGGCTTGACTCCGAGGCTTGCCGTTCTTCTGTCAGAAAGAGATCTGTCTTTGCCTTGACGAGATCGGAGAGTTTCTTGTAGCCGTAAAGCCTGGCGTCAAAGTCGGGTTGCAGTTTGGTCAGGTAACTTCCGAAGGTTCCAAGTTGTGCCCAGCCGGCATCGTCAGTTGATTGCTCCAGGGCAGTCAGAATGAATTTTTTCGGGAAGGCCAGGTTTGTCGGCCCTGTTGTGTCGGAAGATGTCTTTGTCGGCATGGATTTTTGTTCTCCTTCATCTTTGGCAGACGGCCCGACAGGCTCGGCGTGGCTACCTGGACGCAGGACTTCGGTAAAGACAAACTTATGACAGGCATTACGGAATGCCTCTGGGGTTTTCTTTTCACCAAAGCCAAGGACCGTCAGCCCCTCCTCCCGTAACCGCATGGCAAGACCGGTGAAATCGCTGTCGCTGGTTATCAGACAGAAACCGTCGAATTTTCGTGTATACAGCAAATCCATGGCATCTATAATCAAGGTACTGTCCGTGGCGTTCTTGCCGGTTGTATATGCGAACTGTTGCACCGGTTTTATGGCGTATCGCTGCAACACTTTCTTCCACGAGGCGCTGGTCGTTGCAGTGAAATCTCCATAGATGCGACGCACGGTTGCCTCCCCAAATCTTGCTATTTCCGCAAGAAGGCCTTCAATGACAGCCGCTTGAGCGTTATCGGCGTCAATCAGAACTGCTAATCGAATAGTTGGTTCTTCAGACTCTATTTTTGCTACCAGCCTCGGGGATACCATGATGTCTCCGTTTTTTGATGTTACGCCGTTTTAAAATAAGCTCTTTTTTCCCAAGCCAAAAAAAGGTACATTTGAACAGTCGCTTTTAGCGACTTTTTATTGAGCTGCGCAGTTGCAATCCAATCCCGATAACTGGGATAATACATTCACGAAATTCTTTCTAAAAAACAAGAAAAGAATTTCCAAGATACTAAAAATTCACCAGGGAGTCATTATGCCTTACGTCAATATCCGGGTTGCCGGAACCCTCACTAAAGAACAGAAACAGAAGATCAGCAAGGGCGTCACTGAGGTCATCAGCAAAGAGGCTAACAAGCCACCCGAATCCGTGTTGATTTTTATTGACGAAGTAGCCCACGAAAATATCGCCAAGGCCGGCAAACTCCTTGAACCACCCAAATAATCTCCCACTGGCTACCTGCGACGGCGCTGGCTGAGGATTTCTCCAGCGTCACTTTTTTGCCGCCTTACGGCAGCATTGCCAGATATTCGGCTTCGGTAACGACCCGCACTCCAAGGCTCTCGGCCTTGCTCAGCTTGGCGGCCCCGACCTTTTCTCCGCAAACCAGGAGATCGGTCTTGCCGGTGATGCTTTCGCCGACCTTCGCTCCCAGAGCCTTGGCCTGTTTTTTCATGTCCTCCCGGCTACCCGTCTGCATCGAACCGGTAAAAACAATGAGTTTGCCTCTAAGCGGCCCCGCCCCTGTTGCTTCGTCTGCCGTTTCGATCGGGGTTGAGATAAGATTAAAGCCCAGGCCATAGAGGGCATCGAACAACACGGCCGTCGCCTTCATCCCGGCCAACATCTCTTCCGCGGTTTTTTCGCTGAAGCCCTTGATGGCGATGATCTCTTCCCGGGCAAGAGAAAAGACCCGTTGCAGGGGATGGGCGGCCAGCAGTTTTTCGCAGTTCCCCATGCCCATCCGGTACATGCCAAAGGCTGCGAGAAACCGCCAATCCTCAATCGGCAACACCAGACTGCGTTGCAGCTGGGCCACCATATTCTCAGCCTGTTTCGGCCCGAAGCCGAGGCCCACGAAGTCCTCTTCGCCAAGGCGGTAGATCTCCGGAATGTAGGCCTTGCCGCCATCGAAGATTTTGCGCACCGACGACGGGCCAAAGCCATCGATATTGCCAAGAACCTTAAAAAAATGTTCGATGGCATGGGTGATCTGCGCCGGGCAGTTCATATTGTTGATGCACAGGAGATAGTCATTTTCCCAGACCAACGGCGAGCCGCAGCTGGGACAGGCGCTGGGCAGATCCGGGGCAACCGGAATCAGGACCTCTTCGATCTTCGGGATCACCTCTCCGCTTCGCGAAAGGAGGATGATCGCCCCCGGCCCCACACCCTTTTCCCGCACCATATTGTAGTGGTGCGCTGTTGCCCGCTGGATCAGGGCGCCGCTCAGCCGCGTCGGCTCTACCTCGGCCACCGGATTGACCCGGCCGGAGCGGGAGGTCTGGGGGATCACCCGCACTACCTTGACCTCGGCGGTTTCGGTGTTCTTCTTGTAGGCGATCTGCCAGCGATGATGATGCCTGGTCGCCCCGAGATGGTCACGTAGGGTGGCGTCGGAAATTTCCAGGACGATGCCATCGATATCGTAATCGACCTCACTCCACAGACGGTCGACGATGTTCTCAAAATCTGCGGACAGATCCGCCCAGGGCCCCTCCCAGGAGGGCAGGAGGCTGAAGGGAAAAAAGACCGCATGGCCGGAGCTGATCGCCTCTTCCGCCGGGGCTTCGAGCTCCTTTTCCTTAATGAGGCTGGCCTGAAAATTTCGCGAGTTGTCAAAAAGGGGTGCCAGATGGTCGCTAAAATAGCTGCGGCTAACGACCACTTCGCCTGCCCCGAGACCGCGCTGCCCTCCTCTAGCCACCTGTAGACCGCGCTCAAAGACCCGGGTGATATCGGTTCCCCGCCGGCCATCACCTCGGGTGTACAGGGTTTGTCCGTCATCGTAGGCGGCGTAGCCGTCAAGTTTCGGCATAACCCGGAAGACCAGAGATGCAAAGTCACGACCACACTCCGCTGCGGCCTTTTCGATCCGTTTTGCCCAGTTGACGATGGCGGCAAAGTCGTAGGCCTTTTCGGTGGACAGCATGCGCACCGGCAGCTCGACGGTCTTGGCCTCGATAAGCACCTCCGGCTCGACCGTATGGAGAAAGGGATGGTGCGGATTGCGCCTTTTGAGCTCGGCGAGAAAGGTGAAGTCGTAGAAGGCATCGGCGATAAGCTCTTCTCCACCACGATACAGCATGTTCGCAATCTGTAAAAATTCTTCAAGCTGTGTGTCGGACAAGGCCGCCACAGCAATCTCCCCCGCCCCGATTGCCACTACTTCTTCTTCCGACAATGAATTGAAAGTATATTTCGCCTCGGCTAAAATGGTCTTCTGGACATCGCTTAAACCGTCATTTTTTCCCATCGCTTTTTTATCCCCTGTCCTGTACCTTGCTGTCAAACACACCCAGTGCCTACGCCGCAACGTAGGTTGTAATACTTTTTTATTGAAGAGACAACCGGAGGAAACCATGCAGGTAATAGATTTACGCAGCGACACCGTCACCAAACCCTCTGAGGCCATGCGACAGGCCATGGCCGGCGCCGAAGTGGGAGACGATGTATATCGCGACGACCCGACGGTCCACCGGCTGGAGGCTTTTGCCGCCGACTTGCTCGGCTTTGAGGCAACGATTTTTACCGCCAGCGGCACCCAGGCCAACCTTATCGGCATCCTGTCGCACTGCGGCCGCGGGGATGAGTATATAGTCGGCCAAGGGGCCCACACCTACAGGTATGAAGGCGGCGGCGCCGCCGTCTTGGGCAGCGTCCAGCCGCAGCCCATCGAATTTGAGCCAGATTCCACCCTGTCGCTTGCCAAGGTCGAGGAAAAAATCAAACCGGACGACATCCATTTCGCCAGAACCCGCCTCCTCTGCCTTGAAAACACCCAGAACGGCAAGGTCCTGCCGCTCCCGTACCTGGCCGAGGCAGCGGCCTTTGCCAAGGCCAAAAACCTCAAGCTGCACCTCGACGGGGCAAGGCTCATGAACGCGACCGTCAAACAGGGGGTGGCAGCGAAGGAGATCACCCGCCATTTCCATTCGGTTTCCCTCTGCCTTTCGAAAGGGCTGGGGGCGCCGGTCGGCTCACTCTTGGCAGGCAACCGACCGTTTATCGAGGAAGCAAGAAAGTGGCGAAAGATGACCGGCGGCGGCATGCGCCAGGCGGGGATCCTCGCCGCCGCAGGGCTGTACGCCCTGGAAAACAATGTTGAACGGCTGGCCGACGACCACCGGCACGCCGAGATGCTGGCCGAAGGCTTGTCGCAGTTCAGGGCGCTTCACGTTGACAGAAACCCGGCCCAGACCAACATGGTGTTCTTCAGCGCCGATGCGGGAACCACCGAGGCCTTCGCCGAATTTCTCGGTCGGCGGCAGATTCTCATCAGTCCCGGCAAAACCACCCGGCTGGTCACCCACCTGGATATCAGCAGCGAAGATATCACCACCATCCTTGCGGCCTGCAGCGATTTTTTTACCGGTCGCGGCGATTGAAGAAAGCCGGTTTCAGGCGGCGGAGCTGACGGCACAAACCGAGGCAACGCCGTCCTTGTCGAGACGGTCAAAAAAACTCTCCACCACGTCGACCATCCAGGCCTGCCTTTTATTGCACGGGTCGCAGGTCCACAGCCAGTGTATGGTGCTGTCGAAAAGCGGCCAGGTCGAACAGGCCACCCCGTGCAGCGGCTGCTTGAGTATAGTGAAGGCTTCGGCAACGGTGGGCAGTCGCCAGGTGTCCCGCCCCTGCCAGCGGCTGCAGTTGAGCTGCGCAACATATTCCCCGGCCTGCTGCCAGTCGAGGGGAAACCCGGCCCCATAGCGTTGCCAAAGCAGGCCGCTGTTACGTTCATGGGCCACCAGCGGCCCGACGGCGGCAAAATCCTGGGTGGCATAAACCAGGGGTCGAAACAGTTCATCGAGCCCAAGATCAGCCCGAATGTCTTTGAGCATCACGCGCTCCGGCTCCCGGCGCTCCACGCGCCGAACCGGCGCAGGTGCCTGCTGCCAGCCGCAGGGCACATTCTTTTCATTGAGCGGCAGGGCCTGCAGGGCCAGACGCATCTCTTGGGCGGTCTGAAACCTGTCCTCCGGCCTCCCGGCAATACTCTGCCTGATCCACGCATCCCACAGGGGCCCGACCTCGGGGTTCATGGCACTGGCCGGCACCGCCGGCCCCTGACGGTGATCGAAGAGGCGGCCGGTCAGCATCCGCAACCCCATGATTCCCAGGCTGAAGAGGTCGGCCCGGCCATCCGCCCGCTGCGGGTCTCTTTCCTGCTCAGGTGCTGCATAGAAAGGGGAACCGACCTGCATCCCCGAAACCGCGGCCATTTCCTCACCGCGCACCCGCGACAGGCCGAAGTCGATGATCTTCACCCGGTCATCATTGGTCAACATAAGATTGTAGGGTTTGATATCGCGGTGGATGAT
>JAHJLI010000091.1 GCA_018821785.1 Pseudomonadota bacterium | reverse complement strand
TGCTGTCATTCTGGCAAGGGTTTTTAGCCCCAATATTTATGGGATGATCAATTACGGTATTGCATTGTACTTGCTATTTATCCCCTTAACCAAGATGGGCCTCGAAATTGTTTTAAGCAGAGATGTAGGACAAGATCGGCAACAGGGGGCGCAAACGGCCCTGATCACCTTCACCTTGCGTATAGTGTCCATTGCTTTGGCAACTGCTGTCTATGTGATACTTGCCTGGTTTACCGAAACAGAACCACCCGCCCGTTTGATTGTCTTTGTTTTTTCTTTCGCACTCATCGGACGCTCATTGGCCATGTGGACTGAAAACATTTACGCAGCCTATGAGGCCAATCGCTATTCTTTTAGGCAGCAATCAATCTTTCGACCTCTAGAAGTCCTGCTTGGTCTTCTTGTTGTCTTTGTCTGGGGGGAAGCTCTGCTGGTGGTTGTGGTCCATGGACTTGTCTGGTGCCTGGAGGCTATCTATGGTTTGACTGTTATTAACCGCCGGATATTGCCACTACGTCTGAACAGAAATCTTTCAGAGTTGAGACGTGTTTTTGTCCAGGGCCTTCCATTGGGTGCGGCCTTGCTTTTGATGGCTCTTCCCTATCAAGGGCCATTGATATTCTTCCGCCACTTGAATTCTGTCGACAATTCATTGGGGCAGTTGGCGCTTGCTATGCAGGTGCTATTCATGCTTTCCCAGATTATGCTTGCATTGGGGATTGTTTCCCTTCCGGTTCTCAGTCGATCCGCAGCCAGGCAGGATGGGAAAGATTGCTTGTTTGCAGAAACGGCCATTCGGTTTTCACTTTTTTTCGGAACAATCCTTGCTCTTCTGGGAACGGTGTTCGGACCTTGGATGACGGTCCAAATCTTCGGTGAAAAATATACACAGGCAGGTTCCCTGGTTGGACCAGTACTTTGGCTTATAATTCCGTGGGCAACGGGCCATGCCTTGGCAAGAGTTTTAATGGCCAGGAAGCTTGATTCACAATTGCTTTTTTGTGCATTGGTCGGTGCGGTCTTTTTTTCTCTGTCCATTTCAGAGGCGGTGTTGAGATATGGAGTCGAAGGTGCGATCTGGAGCGCGGGAGCAGGAATGATTCTCACAACTTTGCTCATAGTATTTGTTTTGCATGGCCACCTGACCATGGATTTACGTGCTTCTCTGAAAAAGCCTGGAGTGACGGTACTGTTGACTGCAAGTGGCTTTTTTTCCCTCATGCAGGTTCTTGGTCCAATGCTGTCACTCCTTGCTGCTTTTGTTATTCTGGCTATCGGATGTCGTGGGTGCCTGACGCCGCAGGACCTGGTTTGGTTTGGACAAACTTTCAGATGGCTTATAAAAAAAATATCTTCAAAAAAGTAGCCCTTTTGCATGAGCAAGAATTGATCCGTCATGGTTCACCTGATGTTAGGAATGTCTTGAAAGACACAGCTGAACCTGAGGAGAAAAGGTATTATGTTGAACAGTAGACGTTCTGAATTAACATCTTTATTGATCATTACTGGATTGCTCATTTCATTCAGAACCTACTTATCAATCACTGCCGGTGGACCCACGTGTTTTCCTGATGAGATATTATATCGTTTCAATGCTACGGCAATATTCGAACTTGGTAAATATTCTGACGCGCATTATCCGCCATTTTATTCCTTAATCATTTCCCCAGCCCTGTTTTTTCAACATTGGTACGAGGGGATGCTCGTTATCGGTTCACTCTTCTCTTGCATGGTAGTACCTGCAACATGGTTCTTGGCAAGAGCTCTTAAAATGAAAAACCCATTTCTGCCGGCATTGATTTCAGCCCTGCTGCCTATGCATGCCGTTTATTCACAGATGCTGCTAAGCGAAAATATTGGTATGCCTTTATTTGTCTTTGCCGTAGCATTAGCATTTCGCGGCAGTAAGAGGGAGGCAATAGGCTTTGGTTTGATACTTGGTCTTTTGCACCTTACAAAATATTTATATTTGCCTGCTGTTATTTTGCTTTTTGTAGTTTGGATCGTCGTTCATATTGGCAAAAACGATGTCCCGGGCAGATTTCTAAGGGTTCAAAAAGCCATTATCCCTAGCTTAATGATCCTTGCGGCATATATCTTCGTTTATGGACTTTGGCTATGCTATGGAGTCGGCAGTGGAATTTCAGTTAATGGCCTGTTTGGTTTTCAAATTACACCAATAACCACAGGAAGATTTTCAAAATCAATAAGCAATAATAGCTTTGTTCTATGGTCTACCTCCTACCTGTCGTATATTGTTATTGCTTGGTTACCGAGTTGGGTTTTATTGGCAACTTGGTGTGCTAACAAGAAAATATTTCAGAAGCATTCTTATAATTTTGAGCACTTGGCTTTTGTTATTACACTGTTCATAATGCTTGGCGGTTACTGGCTGCTGGCAGTTCAACATTCGTTTGGTGCTTCATACAACTACCCAATCCCACATTATCTGCTTGGAAGATACCTCATGCATTTATCTCCTCTGGTAATTGTTTTTGGTTTTCTGATAATTGAAAATCTCCTATATTCTGTTAGGGAGTTTAACTTTGTAAGGACGTTTCTTTTTGTATTTTTTATTGTGGCCACTGCTTTTTTAATGAGGTGGATACTCTTTGATGGTGGGATATGGGGATTACCCCATTGGTTTGCAGATATACCTTTTAATTCAATAGATGCATACCAAGTTGGAACAGCAAAAATTTTTGTGATTTTTGTTTTAGCAATTTTCGTTATGCTTATAACATTAACAGTTTCTCGTAATCATATATTTATTATCGTGTTGCCTTGGATAGCAGTCTCGGTGCTCATTCTATTTTTAGCAACAGAACGAGCTAAATCCGTAACCCCGGCGATTCATTCTCATGAAATATCGAAATTTTTGCTGCCGATAATGCCAGGTCTTGAAAAGCCAGTCAATATTTACATTTCTGGATTAACCGAAACAGTTGAGCAGGTAAGATATGGCCTCGAATTTTGGGGTGTATCCAGTGATGATTTAAATATTGAAGAGATTGACAAATCAGGTGGCATTATAAATAAAAAATCTTTCATCGTTGTATGCAATGAAATGAGTTATAAATTGCGTTATACTTACAAGCTCAAAGAGAAAAAATATTTTATTTATCAAGCTGATGTGCAAGAATCAGATATTCAGCTTAAAAAAATAATTCCGCAAAGCCCATGAAACTTGTTATACAAATCCCCTGCTACAACGAGGAGAACACACTTGCCCTTGCCCTGTCGGCATTGCCGCGTCAAGTACCAGGATTTGATGTGGTTGAATGGCTGATAATTGATGATGGCAGTCAGGATAACACGGTTGCTATTGCCAAAGCAAATAATGTCGACCATATAATTCGTCATTCTCGCAACCAAGGCCTGGCAAAAGCATTTATGACTGGCTTGGAAGCGTGCCTGCGACTTGGGGCAGACGTTATCGTAAACACAGATGCAGACAATCAGTATGATGCCAGGGATATTCCAGTGTTGACGGCTCCTATCCTCGATCACTGCGCCGAGGTTGTAGTGGGTGCAAGGCCG
>JAHJLI010000090.1 GCA_018821785.1 Pseudomonadota bacterium | reverse complement strand
TCGGTAGCTACCCTATCCTGTTTGAAAACCGATTATATTTGGACTTTTTTGGGTTACCCTTTTCGAGCCCCAGTTACCCCCTACATGAACAAATTGTCAATTTAATTCTCAAAAACCATTACAAGGATTTCTTTCTTACTCTCAATGGTCAACAAAAGTAATCTACTTGTGCTGCTCGAAATTGAGACAGATGGTTGTGATAGAAAGTGCGGTGTGAGGATCCGGATCAATCATCCTCGGGCAGAAGGAGGAATGACTCGAAATTGTCAGAAGTCACTATGGTGGGTCTGCATTGCGGATAGGCTTCTACGAAGGTCTTCGGGAAACGGGCCATTGCTCTGACATTCCAATTGAATACCCAGGTAAGAAAAACCAGCCTGATTCTCCTCAACATAGTCCACTTTCTGTTGTTGGGTGATGCGTCAGAAGAAATCTTCCGCGCTCATCCCATGATGAGCAAGAAGCTTTCGCCGCTCACTCTTTCATTCTGGAGTAAATATAATAATTCCAGATTTGAATCCACGTTGCTTATCCATTATTCAACTCTGCAAGTGGGTCTATAGTTTGGCAATTCTGATTTATTGCATCATTGATTATGTCCCCGGCCAGATCTGCCGCTTGTCTTAACTTAATGCATCATCCCTTAAATGAGCATATAGGGTATTTCGGACAACCTGTGGGGAATAGTGTGGGGAAAAGAAAAAAGGACTTACGACATAAAGCCATAAGTCCTTGAATTTACTGGAGCCAGCAAGCGGAATCGAACCGCTGGCCTGCGCTTTACGAGAGCGCCGCTCTACCAACTGAGCTATGCTGGCTGAAACGGGAGAGAACTGACAAGTGTCTGTACATCAAACCTTTTAGCTGTTTTCAGTTGGGGTATATATCAGGTAATTCCTGAAAATTCAATCCTTTTGAAAAGCCAGGGGTTTCATCGAGCAAAATCAACGTCGACACTGTTGCATTGGCAAATAATCTGCTGCCCGCCATAAGTGATATAAGTTCCTTTCGCCCAGAGGTTTTCGTTCAAGAAAAACAAAAAAAATCAATCTGTAAGGCACTTACCTTTGACTATTATGATCGTTTCGAACATAATAAAGAAACTTATCAAAAGCATAATTTTTTTATCACATACAAAAACCTATATTTTCAATACGTTATCATGTTTTTTGCGACAACTTCTCAAGCTAACGTTGTATGAATCAAGCATGACATGTTCTCACATTTCCACTAATCGCCGGATACGCACGTTACTGGCCATCTGTTTTCTCCTAGCCGGCATCACTCTCTTTTCGGCCTGCAACGCTGAAGCTACAGATTCTTGGTCGAGGAGCCAAGAACCCTTTGTCATTGATGACAAAACATACTACCAGATCCCCTCCCCTGACGGTTTCATTCAAAAAGGACTCGCCTCCTGGTATGGCCCCCCCTTTCATGGGCGGCGGACGTCAAACGGTGAAATCTACAACATGCATTCGCTGACTGCCGCCCATAAGACTCTACCGATGGGCACTGTATTGCTGGTGAGAAACCTCGAAAACGGCAAAGACATTCTGGTCCGCGTCAATGATCGGGGGCCGTTCGTCGACGGGAGAATCATTGATTTAAGCTATAAGGCGGCACGAGCGCTTGGAGTTGTCGGCAATGGCACGGCCAAGGTACAGATTGTTGCCCTCGCCGAGGGGGAGATTAAGAATAGAGGTGAAGATCCCACTTTATTCTACAAGGATTTAGCTTTAGGGGAATTTTATGTGCAGATAGGATCTTTTGCAAAAAAAATGAACGCCCTGAAGCTGCAAAAGCGTTTTACCGATAATGGCCATACGACAGTCATTCATAATTATTTCGGTCCCAAAGATATTCTCTACCGAGTCCACGTCTACGTCGGCAAGACTTTGCAAAGTGCCAAAATTGCCGAAAAATCCCTGCTTGAAAGAGGCTATATCGGGGCATTTGTCATTGCCAAATGACCCAAGCATGTGACTCTTTTTCAGATAATCCCGAAAATTATTGACAGACGATTTCCGCCACTACCCGCATAAGGGCTTGAAGGCGGTGGTGATCTTTGATCCCCGGTTGCAGCTCAATTGCTGAATTGACATCTACGGCATAAGGCCGCACTGCAGCGATTGCCAGAGCAACATTCTCCGGAGAAAGGCCACCGGCAAGTATTACTGGTCGCTGCAGCTTCAGTTTGTCAATGATCAACCAATCGAACACCAGGCCGGTACCCCCGCTTTCTCCCTTGACATAGGTGTCGAGAAGAAAGGCATCAACGCAGGATTCATACGGCGTGAAGGCATCACCGCTACTCCCGGCACCGACTCTAAACGCCTTGATGATACCGCAGAATGGCAACAAAGCCCGTAATTCCAGGCAATAGTCGGGGGATTCGCTGCCGTGTAATTGTAAAAAAGATAGACCGAGTCCCGCGGTCTGCACAACCTCCGCCAGCGGAGTGTCGACAAACACACCAACCCGGTCGATAAATGGCGGCAAGTTTGAGATAATGGCGGCAGCCTTTGCCGGAACGATATATCTCGGGCTTTTCGGGTAAAAAATAAAGCCAAGAGCATCAACGCCCAAACGCACTGCAGCCAAAGCGTCTTCTATCCGGGTGGTGCCGCACATTTTTACCCGGGTTCTTTGGGATACAAAAGCCTCCGTCGCCATTTCCGTTATTCCCGCAAAGATCGCAACAAATCGCTGTCGACACCAGCCCGCATCAGCGTTTCGCCGATGAGCGCCGCTTTGATACCTTCCTTCATAAGACGACGAAAATCCTCCACCGTCTTCAGTCCCGATTCGCTGACCACAGGAATATGAGGGGGGATGAGTCTTTTTAAACGAAAGGTTGTTTCCAGATCGACAGCAAACGTCTTCAAATTACGATTATTGATTCCAATCAGTTCACTTCCCGCCTTGAGAGCCTGTTCGGTCTCTGATTCATCATGGACTTCTACCAGGACATCCATCCCGTACTCACTGGCTAATGCCTGGTAATCTTTCATTTGTTGTAAGTCAAGAATTGCCGCAATGAGAAGGATGGCGTCGGCCCCATGCAAATGCGCTTCCTTGATCTGCAGTTCATCAATGATGAAATCTTTTCTGAGAATCGGCAGCGGCACCGCCTCCCGCACCTGCAAAAGATACAGTAGAGATCCCTGGAAAAAGTCCACATCGGTGAGAACGGAAATGGCTTGCGCTCCATTTTTATGATAATTCCCGGCAATATTCACCGGCTGAAAATCGGCGCAGATAATACCTTTTGAAGGAGAAGCTTTTTTCACCTCGGCAATAACCGAAACCCCTGGATACGCCATCAATGCCCGGCAAAATCCGCGTGGGGGATCGATTTCCTTATCCCGGAATTGAGCCGGAAGAAATATTCCTTTCGACCGCAACTCGACAACTTCCTGCCTTTTTCTTGCAACAATCGTATCGAGAATCATAGTATTTACAAACTAGGTGAGTGACGCAGAACGGCTAAAACCGACCAATTGTTCAAGCTTTTCAAGGGCGGCACCTGAACCTATGATTTCACGAGCAAAAGTCACGCCCGACCCTATGGTGGTGCATTTGCCTGCAGCATGAAGGGCAGCCCCGGCATTCAACAGAACCATATCAAGTTTGGGCCCAGACTCACCACCGAGCACCTGACGCACCTGTTCCGCCGCTATGGCAGGACTGTCGCCGCCTCGTATGTCGGCGAGAGTCGCTCTGGTCAGACCAACATCTTCCGGGATAAGGGTGTAACTGGTCACCTTGCCATCACAACCATCGGCAACATGTGATGTACCGGTAATGGTCAACTCGTCAAGATTACCTTCACCCCAGACTACCAGTGTCCGTTTCATCCCCAGGCGAACCAGTACCTCGGCAAGAATTGTTGTCAGCTCTCTTGCGAATACCCCTGTGAGCTGAACATTTGCCCTGGCCGGGTTGGTCATCGGACCGAGAATATTGAAAATTGAGCGAATACCGATCTCCCGACGCGGGCCGATGGCGTGCTTCATGGCTCCGTGCAGCATTGGTGCAAAGAGAAAGCCGATGCCGACCGTCCTGACACATGCGGCGACTGTTTCCGGCGAAAGACTCAAATTGACGCCCAGGGCCTCGAGAACATCAGCACTGCCGCAATGCGACGACACCGCCCGGTTTCCGTGTTTGGCAACGGGGATGCCTGCGGCAGCGACAACAAAAGCAGTGGTTGTCGACACGTTGAAGGTTCCGGAGCCATCACCACCAGTACCGACGATATCCATGAGCACCTGTCCTGCGGCTGTATCAATCCCGGCATCCACAAAGGTGGCCTTTTCACGCATGACCCGGACCGCCCCGACGATTTCGTCGATAGTTTCCCCTTTCATGCGCAGGGCAGTAATAAAGGAGCCTATCTGTGCGTCGGTAGCATTCCCGCCCATGATATCGTTCATGACGGCAACCATCTCCGACTCGGCCAGGTCTTGGCCGGTGACGATTTTATTGATCGCTTGTTTGATATTCATGATTCCTTCTTCCGATTAATTTTTAAAGACATGCTTCACCGCCGAAGCATCTGTAAATATTCGGAGTCCATAAAGTTCTTCAACAGCTGTATTCCGGCAGGGGTCATGATCGACTCGGGATGAAACTGTACCCCTTCAATGGCCAACTCCCGATGACGGAGACCCATCAACTCACCTTCATCAGTTCGGCACGTCACCTCAAGGCAGGCAGGAAGATCACTTTCTTCAACCACCAGGGAGTGATAGCGCATGCCGTCAAAGGGGCTTGGAAGGCCTGTAAAAACTCCAACTCCATCATGAAACATCGGGCTGGTCTTACCATGCATTATCCGCCGTGCCCGAAGAACCGTACCGCCAAAAGCCTCACCAAGGGCCTGATGGCCAAGACATACGCCAAGAATGGGGAGCTTGCCGGCGAAGAATTTGATCGCTTCGATGGAAATACCGGCATCTTTCGGGGTGCAGGGCCCAGGGGAAATCAACAGACGTTCAGGATGCAGGGCGGCGATCTCCTGCACGGAGATCTTGTCGTTGCGAAAGACCCGTATATCCTCAATGCGTCCATCTGCCAAGGCATTGGCCGCGACGGTCTGCACGATATTGTAAGTGAACGAATCGTAATTATCTATAATGACGAGCATTTTTAAAATCCCTTCTCAGCCAGTTCAACCGCCCGACGCAAGGCCAATGATTTATTGACCGTTTCCTCAAACTCCTTCTCCGGCTGGGAATCGGCAACAATCCCCGCCCCTGCCTGAATCCACAGGTTTGTGCCGTGCATAATGAAAGTCCTGATGGTTATACAAAAATCCATGTTACCGGAAAAGCCAAAATAGCCGACAGAGCCGGCATAGGCACCCCGCTTGTCGGGTTCCAGCTCATCGATAATCTGCATGGCGCGGATCTTCGGTGCCCCACTGACGGTTCCGGCAGGAAAGCAGGCAGCCATAACATCAAACTGGTCTTTATCGTCGGCAATCTCACCATGAACCCCGGAAACGATGTGCATGACATGGCTGTAGCGTTCTATTATTAACAGATCCTCTACATGGACATGCCCACCTTTGGCCACTCGCCCCACATCATTGCGACCGAGATCGACGAGCATTAGATGCTCGGCCGTCTCTTTTGGGTCAGCCAGGAGTTCCTTTTCAAGCGCCTGATCCTCCTCTTCCGTTATGCCCCGTCTTTTTGTTCCGGCAATAGGTCGCAGTTCGATATTGCGCCCGTCTTTTCGCACCAGAATCTCCGGTGACGATCCTATCTGGATCACATCACCCAGCCGCAAATAAAAAAGGTAGGGACTCGGGTTGATGTGTCTTAAGGCTCGGTAAAGAACCAAAGGAGGTAAATGAGTACAGGTATGGAACCGCTGGGACAATACAACTTGAATGATGTCACCGGCCAGGATGTATTCCTTAGCCCGTTCAACCATGGCCGCAAATTGATCTTTTTCCATGTTCGAGGTAAAAACATGCGGTTCGCCGCAGCCTTCACTGCTCTCCTGGAAGAGGGCCTGCTCCACAGGCCGCTTGATCTTAACAATTACCTCATTTATCTGCGCCAGCGCTTTCTCATACAGGGAATCGACATCCCCGTCATCGGCCTGCACCCAGCAGACGATAGTCACCGTCTGCTTGAAGCTGTCATGCACAAGGACGATTTTCGGCACCATAAACGATGAGTCGGGCAACTCAGTGGCTGGTCGAACATCGGGGAGGTCCTCGATAAACCTGACCATATCATAGCCAAGAAAGCCAACTGCCCCACCACAAAACCTCGGAAGATAATCGTATTCTGCGGCACCAATTTCATTTATCAACGATTTCAGGGCCCAAAGAGGATTGGCAGTGAAGCTGTTCGATTTGCCGCCTCTGTGCATTTGCTTGACCAGGACCGAATCACCGGTGGAAGTAAAGGTCACCAGGGGTTCGTAACCAATAAATGAGAAACGTCCCCATTTTTCTCCACCTTCCATGCTCTCGAAGAGAAAAGCGTGACTTCGCCCGTCCGCTACTTTGGAAAATAGGGTCAAGGGAGTGTCGAGATCCGTTACTATTTGGGTGGAAACCGGTACCAGTCGGTTGACCTTTAGATCATTTGCAAACTGGTCTTTGTCGGGGCGGAATATTCTCTGTGCCATTGGTTCCTGTTCGTCTTGTAGTACCTCGAAAATTCACTTCTTGTTTATAATAAACGAATTTGTTCAAGGTACTTATCCCGTTTATCGGGGATCGGGATGATGGTCAAAGTTCTCTTCTTTTTCGCCATAACGAGCGGCAAGAGTGCAACATACCAGCTGCATCACGGTCTTGTCCAGTCTTCAGCTGCGGCAGAAATAAAAAAAGAGCCATAAAATCTTAAGATTTCATGGCTCTTTGATCAAACGTATTCGCCCATTTTCCTGGGCTAGGTATCAGAAAACTAGGCGGCGGTGTTCATGGCATTGACGCGTTTGGTCAGCCGAGATATCTTCCTGGATGCGGTTTTCTTATGGATAGTACCTTTGCTTGCCGTTTTGGCGACCACTGAAATAGCAGCCCTCAGAGCTTCCTGAGCTGCGTCTGCCGAACCTGAGGCAACGGCTTCATCAAGCTTGCTCACTATGGTTTTTATTTTGGTTCTATTAATTCTGTTACGCAAACGTTGAGCATGGGCCTGACGACTTCTTTTTTCAGCGGATTTATGATTAGCCACGTAGATACTCCTCCTGTAAATATATCAATTCTTCAAGTAGTTGATATTTTTGTATTGTCAAGTTGCCGGCCAACGAATATTTTCTTCTTGCCACCGACACGAAACATTTCACAATGAAAGATCGCAATTTATAATGTAACAAAGACAATATGTCAACAGATATCAACAAAAGCTGGATGCGATAACCTTCAGTCAATTGTCTCAGCATATTTGACACCAGGAGCCAAGATAGGCTATGGTTAAATCTAAGGTAATCACCGATCGACAATTTTCCTCTGAACTGATTTGAAAGAATCTTACTTGCAAGGCAAAATGTATGGGTTTTCCTAAAATACTCTTTCGAATCGTCGAAAGTCGCAGTTGTCCGCTTTATCAATACAGTGATATCTTCGAGCTCTCCGGGATCGCCATCCCCCTCACCAGTGAAAGTGAAAACAGCTTTATCACCACCTCAATAGTGAAATACCCAGGTGAACGGAAAATTTGCAAAATACTCAATGGCGACCTTAGCAAAATAGTCATCCAGTATGAGCGTGCCGACAAAATTCCGGTCTGCATGATCAGCTGCAGCGGCTGCACCGGTTCTATTAAGCTCGAACACAGCAAGGAAGAACACCTGACGAAAAACAGCGACAACAGCTTGTCCGACGAACTCGGCTCGATGGTTCACCTGCTCAGCAGCTTTTCGTTTTTCAAGAATATCGAAGGAAAACACCTCGACACGGTAATCAGCTATTTCAGGCTGAACAAATACAAACCCGGCGATATAGTTATTCGCAAGGGCGATCCGGGCGGTAGATTCTTTATCATCGTAACAGGTAGCGTGAATGTTTTGAACGATGCCGGTATCATCATCTCCACCCTTGATAAGGGCGAGGTGTTCGGGGAGATGAGCCTCATCTGCAATGATAGTGTCAACGCCACTATTCAGGTCAAAGAAGCAAGCTCCATCCTCTATATCAATCAGCCGAATTTTAACAAAATTTTAGATATTTATCCGGCAATCCAACTATATTTTTCCCGCCTCATGGCGGAAAGACTGAATAGATCCAATAAAATTCGGGCCGAAGATCTCTCGTCCGGTATAAACGGTAACCTCGCGGAAATCCCGGCCGAAGCCCTGTTTCAAACCCTGAACATGAACAGCAAAACCGGAATTCTGACCATTTCCGATCTCAGCAAGGGTACTGCCCGGTTTTCCTTTCGCCAAGGCTCTCTTATCAAGGCAAAATATGCAGACCATGCGGGTGACTTGGCCTTTTATCAGATTCTCAAGGAAAAATCCGGACGATTCCGTTTTACCCCAGGGATAGCCCCGGAAGACTTCAGCACCCCGGAAATCGGCTTTTTCATGAAATTGCTCATGGAAGGCATGCGCCGCCTAGACGAAGGCAAACCCCAGAAAACCAATTAATCCACCAGCAAAAACTGCAATTTATGCTCTGAGGACCAGGCCTACTCAAGCCTTCCCAGATAGTTGAAGGTGGAAAGTTTACCGTACCTTCCGTTGTTGGCCAGGCGATCTTGCAACTCTTGGAGATTTCGAGCCGAAATCGTACCGCCTGAAATATCAACAACCACATAGTTAACGCCCATATCCCGCAGTTCCTGAAGATAAGGCAAAAGCGAAAAAGGCCTTTCCGGAAAGGTCTGAGTGCATCCGTCCATCTTTTTGATGACATAGGCCTCATTTTTCGGGCTGAGAATCTGCCGCTCATAATGAAAATGGTTCGCGGCAAGACGCGAGGTATAGAGGGCCGGAGCGCCGTAAACCGTAAGTCCGACAGAAATAGTGCGATCCTTGCGATTCTCTTCGCCTCCAGGGATATTTCGTGTTTTTTCTGCAAGAAGATCCCGGAGCGCATCACGATCCACCTCAATTGCTGCCTGCGCCCTGCTCAACCCTAAATCACCAGCCATGGCCATCGCCTGGCTATTCAACAGATTCAAGGTATAATCGGCAAAAAGCTGCACCTTCTCTTTGCCGAAAAGTGCCACCTGGCTGATATGGCCCAGCTGAAAACTCCTGAAGCCGGTACGCATCAGAATAGTTATCTGTTTATGGAACCGGCTCAGTTCATTTTCCATGATTAAAGGCGGCAGGGCCCAGACCACCATGCGGGCCTTTGAACCGAGAGTCGTCTTGATCTTGCCCGCCTGGCTGAGAATCTGCTTATCAAAACTCAAAAGGACCCTGTCAGGCGATAATGGCATGTCACTAAGCAATGTTTTCACGGAATCGGTCTTTAGCCACCATTCAAGCGGCAGACCTTTTTTCAGCCCGGGACGAAGACTCGGTTTTCTCCTTTTTTCACCTTTCTTTCCAGGCACAGGGACAACATCGGGCTCATCGCTGTCGCATACCTTCACAACCACACGCTCTATGCTTCGAGAAAGCTTTTTGCGTATTCCAGCAAGCTCCCTGGCAGTTTCAGCGGTTGCGAGAAAATTTGGATTGACCGGCCGACCGGCCGCACTATCGATTTTATACACCTCGACGTGGCCACCGGCTGTCATCTCAAAGTCATCAGGCAAAGCTATCGACACCTTGCTGCCGCTAATAGCCTGATCCTGCTGAACTCCCGAGACAAAAAGTGCTTTTAGCCGGTAAGGCATGCGCTCGCCAGAGGGCTCCCTGTGCAGCCGAAGTCGATCGCCGACCGTCAAGTCCCCTTTCAGGACAAATTTACAAATTTGCTGTCCCCCAGACATCTTGATAGTTGTAAATCGGCCAAGATGGATACCCATGTTGCCGGAATGAAAAGGTGTGATTGCCTCGGCCGGTTGAGGGGAAAGAAAATATCCGGGTGAAGTCTTGCGGCTCATCGCCCGATCGGCCAGGGCTTTTGCTGCAACGACGGCCCTTTCTTGATCCTCGGGGGCGGCATCGAGCACCTGACGATAGGCTCCGACGATGCACTGCACATAATGCGCTGATCGCAACCGCCCTTCAATTTTCAAGGAGGTGATGCCGGTTTGCAGCAAGGCCGGAAGAACATCCAGACCGCTTAGATCGTTCATGGAAAAAAGATAACGAGATGGCTCTGCCTTTTTCCCATGACCTTTGCCCTGGCTTCCCTCGCTGTAAGCACGCCGACATGGCTGAACACAGCGACCGCGCAAACCGCTTTTTCCGCCGAGGTAGGAAGAAAACATGCAGAGACCGGAGTAGGAAAAGCACATGGCCCCATGAATGAAAACTTCAATCTCGGTTTCTCCGGAACCTGCAGTTATCGCCGTTATTTCTTTCAAAGTGAGCTCACGAGCGAGTACAACCCGTTGACAACCAAGAGCTGCCAGGAATCGGACTGCGTCCGAATTGTGGGCAAGCATCAGCGTTGAGGCATGCATTCTCAGCAAGGGAAAATAGTTTTTTACCAGCCGGATTATACCCAGATCCTGGACGATTAATCCATCCGGCTGCAGCTCCTGGAGCAGCGCCAGATTTTCTATTACCAGCGGCAATTCTTTTTCGAGAACCAGGCTATTGGCGGCGACAAAGAGCTTTTTGCCCAGTTTATGGCAGGCATGAATCATCGCTCCGATTTCTTCAAGGCGCAGATCCCTTGCCAGGTTTCGGGCGTTAAAGCCCGGTGCACCTACATAAACGGCATCGGCCCCGCTGTCGAGAGCAGCGCGAAATGTTTCCACACTTCCGGCTGGGGCGAGAAGTTCAACGGCTGCCATCAGCTTTCTATGATGACCTCACCATCCTCACCTTCAGCGTTCAGCACGACCTTGATCCGTTCATTTTGCAAGATTCCGGTGATCATACCGGTAAAATCAGGCTGGATAGGCAGCTCCCTGCCACCCCGGTCGACAAGTGCCGCCAACTGGATGGTGTTGGGACGCCCATAATCCATGATTGCATCCATGGCGGCGCGAATGGTGCGTCCGGTAAAAATCACGTCATCGACAAGGATCAGGTTGGTATTGTCGACATCAAAGGTGATTTCCGTGGTTTTAACAATCGGGTTTTGGCTGATCAGACTCCAGTCATCGCGATACAGGTTGATATCAAGGGATCCGAAGGGAATGTTTCCATCAATCTGGCTTTCGATACCTGCATGAATCCTTCTTGCCACATACACCCCGCAGGTATGAATTCCTACTATGGCAATGGAACCACGACCATGGTTTTTTTCTAGAATTTGCAGGACAATCCGTTGAATGGCCAGATCGATATCCTGGGCCGACATGATAACTCTTTTGTTCATACTGAACCTCTTACCCTCTCCCAGAAAAAATCAATTCCCCGCTCATTAACCCTGTTGATTGCCTCAGGAAAGGCCTCACACTCGATTGCGAATACCTTGTCAGCGATGGTATCGATATCATCTTCATACGCCAGTTCGACACATTTTTGCAGGATGATGGGCCCCTCATCGAACTTTTCATTGGCAAAATGTACCGTGCAACCACTCACCATACAGCCACGTGCCTTTACCCCACTATGAACATGATGACCATAAAACCCGTCGCCACAAAAACTGGGAATAAGAGCAGGGTGAATATTGATCACCGCTCGGGCAAGTTTCAACGGTGGGGTGTAGAGCTTCAAATAGCCGGCAAGACAAACGATATCAATATCATAGTCTTGTAAAACAGTGTTTATTCCGGTGTTGTCGCTGCAATAGAAGGCAGGATAGCCATATTTTTTTGCCTTGGTGAGCCCGAGGACATCTTTGACGTTGGAAACAACCACCTGGATCTGTCCTGCGAGACTCCCTTTTTGTATCCGCTCATGAAAGTTATCAAGCGTTCGTCCGCTCCCAGACAGCAAAACAGCCATTTTCAGCATTTTTTATTCTCCCTCAAAATAGTTGTTTGTCTGAATATCCACCTTTTCTAACCACCTGGATATCGCCGTGTCATAGACGGAGGTGAGGGCAAAAACTTTTTTCATCAGATAAAAGCGGGTTTTTAAAGTAGTATTGCCGGTTGCCTTGATTTCCTGAAGAACCAGCGGATAGTCGGAGGGATCGACAATGACCGTCACGTCGTGAAAATTCTTGGCCGCAGCCCGCAACATCGTGGGTCCCCCGATATCGATATTTTCAATAGCATCTGCCAGACTGCAGTTCGGATCAGCAACCGTCTTCTCAAAGGCATAGAGATTGACGGCGATGAGATCGATGTTACACAGTCCATAGGCAGCACATTGCTGTTGATGATCGCTATTGGCCCTCTGGTTGAGGATGCCGCCGTGTACCTTCGGATGCAGGGTTTTGACCCGCCCATCAAGCATTTCAGGAAAGCCTGTGAATTCCGAGACATCCATAACAGTGAGCCCTGCATCCCGCAGTTTTTTCGCAGTCCCTCCGGTTGAAAGCAGGTCGATGCCGAGTTTTACCAGCTCCGAGGCAAACACCTCGATTCCGGATTTATCGGTGAGACTTATCAGCGCTCGCTCTATTTTGTGCATATTTCCCTCACGTTAATACCTTAGAAATTCG
This sequence comes from Pseudomonadota bacterium, assembly GCA_018821785.1. Classification (GTDB taxonomy): domain Bacteria; phylum Desulfobacterota; class Desulfobulbia; order Desulfobulbales; family Desulfocapsaceae; genus Desulforhopalus_A. The sequence continues at coordinate 41,659 of JAHJLI010000090.1, read as the reverse complement.
TTGTTTGTTTTTCTTAACGAATTTCGTCAAGATGCTTATCCCGATTATCGGAGTTAGTCGTTTCTCGTGAAAGACCTGATCTTTCTTCGATCACGTTTTCCAGGTTTTTGGGCAGGTGCGGAGAAACCGGCATTGATCATTTTTTTCATTTCCCGCTGTTCTTCTCTGGCGGCAATACTTTCAGCTGTTTCGGCATACAAAAGCCGCGCTTCCGGAGCAGGTCGCCTGAATTTGCAGGTAGCCAGAACTGCTACATGAAACTGCATCGTGCCGATGGTAATAATCAGATTATCGCCAACCACAACACTATGTGCCGCCTTTCCCCGATTGCCGTTGACATGAACCTTGCCGCCGTTCACCGCCTGCGAGGCAAGCGAGCGGGTTTTGAAAAACCTGGCAGCCCACAACCATTTATCTAGTCTGACAATTTCAGTGCTGTTTTCCATCGGCAGAACACCCCTGTTTACTTGACTAGCCCCTCCGCTCGACGGAGAGGCTTTAGAATACACTGATTTTCCAGGAAACGCATGAAAATTTAAAAAAGCCCGACCTATAAGTCGTCCCGGTACAACTACTCTTGAAAAACCCATGTACTCAACAAAATCGCTGTTTTTTCTTTTTTCTTAACTTTTGTAAGATATTTGTAAGAATCGACTCTTATTCTTGAAATAAAGACAACAACCGACAACCAATATTCTGAGGGAACAAACCATGTGCACACCGCCAACAAGAAGAGAGAGTATTTTTTCACGCTGGGATGCCACCGACGAGGACATGCAACACAGGATCTTCAATGAATTCAAAATGAATCACAAAGGCTGTTACACTCAAAAAGACCTGCTGAATTTTCTTGAGAAAAAGCTCTTTGAAAAAAAGAACCCCGGCAAAAGAGAAACGTATCCTCACGAAATAATTTTCAGCCAAAAATGCGCACAAAATTATTCCTAGGGCGCTGAAAAGGTTGCCGACGTAGAGATAACCTACTGCACAGTCGTTTTCATCAGCCGCCGGCCGGTCTTGGCAAGACGAGGCTTTTTCATTGCATCAGGCATGGTAAATCGGCCACGCCCGATCACACTTTCTTTCGCCTCAGAATACCGTTTGTCTCGCCCATCTGGAGTTCAGGCTCAATTGTTATGAGTATTCTATTTCCAGGATTGGCCTTTTGAAGTGAATTGCCATCCTCTCCCTGCATGTGGGTGATTCTTAGCAACTGCACATCAATTCCTCGATTCATATACTCTATCTGCTCACCGACCATGACTTGGTTGCGTAACTCAACTAAAGGGCGACTGCCGGGTTGCAGAATCACAGCTACCGGTTCATAGCTTTGCGTCGCACGAGAAGACAGGTAAAGCATTTCAGAACTGCCGGGCCGCTCAGTGATGAAGTTTTTGGTAAAGCCCCGTGTTCCGGTGCGACGAATTTCCTCCATGAACAGGTCGGGCAGACGAATTGCCCCCGGATCTTCCCACGCCTCAGCCGGCAGACTGCCGAGATAATCAAGAGCAGCTCTATACACCCGAACCACTCCACCAACATAAAAAATCGATTTCATCCTGCCTTCAATTTTCAGGGAATCAACCCCGGCCGCAACCAACAGCGGCAGCATCTCAAGAAGGCAAAGATCCTTGGAGTTAAAGATGTAGGTGCCACGCTCATCCTCCTCCACCGGGAAATATTCGCCTGGCCTTTTTTCTTCAACCAGGGCATAACTGAAGCGGCAGGGATGGGCACAGTGGCCGCGATTGGCATCACGACCGGTCATATAATTGGAAAGCATGCACCGCCCTGAATAGGAAATACACAGGGCGCCGTGCACAAAAACTTCCAGTTCGCCGACCGTTTGCGCTCGGATCTGGCAGATTTCGGTAAGGGACAGTTCCCTTGCCAGATTTAACCTTACAACCCCCTGGCAAAGCCAAAAAGAGGCGGCAGCATGATTGGTGACATTGGCCTGGGTGGAGAGATGGATCGGGAGATCGGGCACAATCTTTCGGGCCACACTAAGAATCCCCGGATCGGAAATAATCAGAGCGTCTACCTCCATCTTCCTGAGGCTCAACAGATACTCCTCCAGGCCTTCAAGATCCCGGTTATGGGCTAAAATATTGACAGTCACATACACCTTGGAGCCATGCTTGTGGGCGTAGTTCACTCCATCCCGCATCGACTCTTCGGTGAAGTTCCCGGCTTTTTCCCTGAGACTAAATTGTTTACCTCCAAGATACACCGCATCAGCACCGTAGTGTACGGCTGTCACCAATTTCTCGTAGGTTCCGGCAGGTGCGAGCAGCTCCGGCAACACCATGCGTAAGCCATTGGCGCTTTCATTTTTATTCATGGTCGAGTATTGTAAATCGTTATTTTTTTCCTGTTCATCCTGTAATTCTGAGGCCTGAGACCGGAAGGAGTCGAAGCCCCCGGACCTCCACAGATCACCGACATGTATGTACGAAGGATTATTTTTCAACCCCTTTCATAGAGCACCTGGCTCGGGATTGCAATAACGAGAGTGAAAGATACACGTATCGGCATAGCCATGAGCGGCGGCGTTGATTCAACTGCCTGTGCCCTGCTGCTTCGCGACCACTACCAGGTCGAGGGTTTTTTCATGCACCTCGCCCAGCCCAATTTAGCCGCCCAAGAGGAAAGGGTTCGGTCGATTGCCACGCGTCTTGGTATCTCCCTTCGGGTTATCGATCTGAGCCGGCCCTTTACAGAAAAGGTGCTGGACTATTTTTCCGCCAGTTATTTCAGAGGACTTACTCCTAACCCCTGTGTCATCTGCAACCGCGAGATCAAATTCGGCCTGTTTATGGATGCCATGCTTTCTTTCGGCATGACTGGAATGGCCACCGGCCACTATGCCCAGATCCTGAAAACAGACAATATCCATCGCCTTTATAAAGGGAGCGACCCGAAAAAAGATCAATCCTATTTTCTCTCTCGCCTTAGCCAGGCGCAGTTGGCGAAGATTATCTTCCCTTTGGGCGACCGCACCAAGGAGAGTACCTACCGCTTTGTTGAGGAACACGGCTTTGATGATTTTCATGGGCTGGAAAGTCAGGATGTATGTTTTTTGGGCAATAATGAGCTTGGCAATTTTCTCGAAAGCCAGGCAAAAGGTGAAGATACTATCGGGCCGATCATTTCGACCTCCGGCAAACGTCTGGGCAGCCATCGGGGACTTTTTCATTATACCATTGGTCAACGCCGGGGCCTTGGTATTCCTTTCGAAACCCCCTTATATGTCGTAGGTCTCGATGTCGAAAAAAATGCGGTGATCGTCGGCAGCAACAGTGACCTGCTCAAGGGCCGCATCCTTGCGGAGAAATTCCACTGGCTTTCCGGATCCCCGCCTGATACGAAGAAAATGTATACAGTACGTATCCGCTACAGTCACCCCGGTTCAATTGCAAAACTTGCCCTGCAGGACGACGGTTCAGGGGAATTCGTCTTTGATGAGCCACAGCGAGCCATTACTCCGGGACAATTTGCGGTAGTATACGACGACGCCGAGCTCCTGGGCTCGGGAATCATCGTTGGAGAGAAATCGCCGCAATGAAGAAGGTGCTTATCACGACACTTGGCTGCAAGGTCAATCAATACGAGTCAGCGTCCTTCAAAGCAGGCTTTGAGGATGCCGGCTTGACCGTTGTTGCCCGTAACGGCCGGGCAGATATCGTGGTCATCAATACCTGCGCCGTAACCGGCAGTGCTGGGGCCCAGTCGCGTCAAGCTATTCACAAGGCCCTACGGAAAAATCCCGGGGCAGAGATTATCATCTGCGGCTGTTATGCCGAGATTGCCGCAGATGATCTGGCTGGGGACAAAGAGTTGCAGGACAGGACATATACCCTGATCGGCAACAGCCAAAAAGGTAAACTCGTAAGCCAGGCCCTGGCAGGCTCGACCGGCAGCCAACAGGTTCTCCTCGGAGATATAGCCAGGGCAAAAGAGATCTGCCGCCTGCCGGTTCGCCGTTTTGCTGACCGAGTTCGCGCCTATCTGCGCATCCAGGACGGTTGCGAAAGTTTTTGCACCTACTGCATTGTTCCCTACACCCGAGGCCCAAGCCGCAGCCTGCCGGTACCAGAAGTACTCGACCAGGCAAAGGTCTTTGCCGCTCATGGACACAAGGAGATTGTCCTCACCGGCATTCATCTCGGCAACTACGGCAAAGATCTCCTTGATTCACCAACACTGATCACGCTCCTTGATACGCTGTCGCTTGCCACCCCGGAGGTTGCCTACCGGATAAGTTCTCTCGAACCTCTGGAGATCGACACAACTCTTCTTACCCTTATGCAGGGCAGGAAAAATATCCAGCCTCATCTGCATATTCCTCTGCAGAGCGGTCATGACGAAATTCTCACCCGGATGAACCGACGCTACAGCACAGAGCAGTTCCGTGAGATAATAACTCTTTGCAGAAAATATTTACCGGATGCGGCTATCGGAATTGACATCCTCGTTGGTTTTCCCGGTGAAACCGACGCCCAATTTGCCGACAGCCAGACATTTTTGCAGTCACTTGACTTCAGCTACCTGCATGTCTTCCCCTACTCGATACGTCCCGGAACCAAGGCCGCAGGCTTTGACAAGCAGGTGTCAAAGGCAGTTAAGGACCAGAGAGTTGCAAGTCTCAGGCAACTGAGCGACTTAAAAAAAACTGCCTTTTGCCAAAGTCAGCTTGGTCGCACCTGGCCGGTGCTCGTCGAAGGTCGCCGGGACGAAAACGGGATGTTGAAGGGGTTTACCACCAACTATATTGCCGTCACTTTTTTAGGACCCGACGAGCTGCGGCACGGTGTTGTACCCATCAAACTTCTTGAATTACAAGGTAACTCTGTTTTTGGAGAAATAAACGAAATATGAAGATAGAAATCATAGCCATCGGCGACGAACTGACCTCCGGGAGAATCCTCAATACCACAAGCGGTTTTGCTGCCAGAAATCTCTTTGAGGCCGGATATGAGATTTATGGCATGAATACCATTGGCGACACCCCCAGTCTCATTGGAGAAGCGCTGAAACAGGCCCTCAGTCGTGCCGATGCCGTTCTGGTAACCGGCGGACTTGGCAGCACTGACGACGATCTGACCAATGAAGCTGTGTCCAAAGCCCTCAATCGACCCACCATGCCCAATTTTGAAATTCTTTCCAACATCCGCACTCACCTCGACGAAATCACCAGTACTCCGGTCAGTCAACTTGAAAAACTTGCCTGGCTGCCATCGGGGGCCGAGGCACTGAGCCCTCAATCGCGAATGGCCGGCTATCAGCTCATCCATGACGACAAACCGATTTTCTTTCTGCCCGGCATCCCTAGCCAGATGAAACACCTCCTGGTTGAGCAGGTATTGCCAAAACTTTCAGCATGGCAAAAAGACCATCGTTTGACGACCTATCAGCGAATTTTTCGAATCTTTAATCTGCCGGAGACCGAGGTGAATCGACGCATAAATACCCTCGATCTCAGCTCCGACGTGCACATCGGCTATTATCCGGTCTTTCCCGAAGTGCACCTCAGCCTCACGGTCCGTGACAAAAAAAACAATAATGCCAGGCGGTTGTTCAAATCTTCATGCCAGGCCATAAGTACAGTACTGGGTGATTCGATCTACGGTTACGACCGGGATAATATGGAAATGGTTGTCGGAAAATTGCTGGTTGAGCGCCATCTCCAACTGGCCGTTGCTGAATCCTGTACCGGAGGACTTATCTGCAGGAAAATTACCGATACACCCGGCAGTTCAGCCTATTTTCTCGGTGGAATTGTCTCCTATGCCAATAGCATGAAGGCCCATTACCTCAGCATTTCCCCGCAACTGCTTGAAACACATGGCGCAGTCAGCAGAGAGACGGCTGAGGCCATGGCTGTTGGGATTCTAACTGGAAGCGGAGCCGATATTGCCCTGGCGGTTACCGGCATTGCCGGGCCGGCCGGCGGAACGAAAGACAAACCGATCGGCACGGTGTATATTGCCATTGCCACCGAGGAAGAAAACTGGGTTACCAAGTTTCATTTTCGCGGCGATCGGGAACATATTCGGGAAATCACTGCCCAAAGCGGTCTGGACCTGATAAGAAAGTACTTGCTACAAAGAGTCGAATAGCACCAGGAAAGGAATTTTAACCTCGCTTTTGTGGCGTTAAGATTTTTGTTTGATTTTTGGTGTATGGTAAATCGAGTATCCGGTTTAAATACAAAACAATCACTTTGTAATTTACAATCACCATTTATATTGGAGAACATTATGGCAGTAAGCGTGAGCAAGGATAGAATCAGCAGTGTCGACAATGCAATTAGCCAAATTCAAAGACAATTCGGCAAAGGCTCCATCATGCGTCTCGGTTCGAAAGAAATCGAGAACATCCCGGTAATTTCCACCGGCGCCTTAAGCCTTGATATTGCACTTGGAGTGGGAGGCTTGCCGAAAGGGAGGATCACCGAGATTTATGGCCCGGAATCATCCGGTAAGACCACCCTGGCCTTACAGGTTGTGGCCGAGGCCCAGAAGATCGGTGGCTCTGCCGCCTTTATCGACGCGGAACATGCCCTTGACGTGAGTTATGCCAAAAGGCTCGGCGTCGATATTGACAACCTGCTGATCTCCCAGCCGGACTTTGGCGAACAGGCCCTGGAAATTGCCGAGATTCTCATCCGCTCAAACGGGGTTGATGTCATAGTCATCGACTCCGTCGCCGCCCTCGTACCCAAAGCGGAAATCGACGGCAACGTCGGCGATCACCATGTCGGGTTGCAAGCCCGACTTATGTCACAAGCCATGCGAAAGTTCACCGGAGTTCTTAACCGCAGCAACACGGTCCTCATTTTCATCAACCAGATACGCATGAAAATAGGAGTCATGTTCGGCAATCCGGAAACCACCACCGGTGGCAACGCCCTCAAATTCTATTCCTCCCTGCGCCTTGACATCAGAAAGATTGGCCAGATTAAAGAGGGCAACGATATCATCGGCAACAGAACCAAAATCAAGGTTGTTAAAAACAAGGTTGCTCCGCCTTTCAAGGAGGCCGAATTCGATATTATCTATGGCGAGGGTATTTCCAAGGTCGGCGACATGCTCGATCTCGCAGTTAACCTGGAAATCGTTGAAAAAAGCGGTTCCTGGTACTCTTACAAGGAAGAAAGGATCGGCCAGGGCCGGGAAAACGCCAAACGTTTTCTCACCGACAATCCGGAGATGTGCACCGAAATCGACACCAAGGTACGACTCGCCTATGGTCTCGCCCCGGCAACAACGCACATTGCAGTGCCTTCAGATGCCGCTGCGTCGCCTGCCACGAAAACTATGCCTAAAGCTGAATAAGCATATCTATCACTTCTGGGCTCATGGTGCAAAGACCATGAACCCAGAAGCCCCCTTTATAGACACCTTACTGCCGTGATTACAAAAACAACCGAAACTACCTACGATGTGATAATTGTCGGGGGTGGACCTGCCGGTCTTTTTGCCGCCTACTACCTGTGTGAACACTCTAACCTGAAGGTTCTGGTTATTGAAAAGGGCAAGGCCTCGCTAAAGCGGAAATGCCCTATCAAAGACAATGGCTGCATAAAATGCCGACCCTGTAATATTCTCTGCGGTATCGGTGGAGCGGGGCTTTTTTCCGACGGCAAGCTCAACTTCATCCATAAGCTTGGAAAGACCGATCTCACCCAGTTTCTCGATACCTCTGCGGCCATGGCCCTAATCGATGAAACGGAAGCTATTTTCAATCTCTTCAACATGGATGGCAAGGTTTACCCTACCGATATGGAAAAAGCCCTGACTATCCGCAAAGAAGCACGGAAGCAGGGCATTGATCTCCTCATCATTAAACAGAAACATCTCGGCAGCGACAACCTCCCGGGCCACATCACCAAGATGGCCGACTACATAGCCGAGAAGGGAGTGTCGTTCCACCATTCGGAAGAAGCCAAAGTGCTGATTGTGAAGAATGGCTCGGTCGAGGGGGTAAAAACCAATCGGGGCGTATATATGGCGAAAAACGTCATCCTCGCCCCCGGCCGGGTTGGAGCCGAATGGGTCGCAGGCGTTGCCAAGGATCATGGTATTGAGGTATCCCAGCGGGGCATCGAGGTGGGTGTTCGGGTCGAAGTTCACAATGAAATCATGCAGGATCTCTGCTCCGTCATCTACGACCCCACCTTCTTCGTGCGAACTACCAAATACGACGACCAGACCAGAACCTTCTGTACCAATCTTGGCGGCTATGTAGCCTTGGAAAATTACCAGAACTTCGTCTGTGTCAACGGCCATGCCTTTATGGACAAGAAATCAGACAACACCAATTTTGCCTTCCTATCTAAGGTTGTGCTGACCGATCCGGTTGAAGACAATCAAGCCTACGGCGAATCAATAGGCAAACTGGCGACTCTTATTGGCGGAGGGAAACCGATACTGCAGCGCTACGGCGACCTGAAACGCGGCCGCAGATCAACCTGGAATCGGGTGAAAAACAGTTATATCGAGCCAACCCTAAAAAGCGTCACCTGCGGCGACATCGCTATGGCACTGCCGGAACGGATACTCACCAATCTCATCGACGGCCTGGACCAGCTTAACCAGGTGATTCCCGGTGTCGCCAACGACGAGACCTTGCTGTACGCTCCGGAAATCAAATTTTTTGCAACGCAGGTAACCACCGACAACAATCTTTAAACTGCCATCCGGGGGCTGTTCGTTGCCGGCGATGGACCGGGAGTTGCCGGAAATATTGTATCGGCGACGGCCACCGCCTTGATTCCGGCTAAAACCATCATCAAACGTAATTCTTAAAAATCCTTGATCTTGGCATTTTTTTCAGTTTTGCTGTTGACTCTTATCGAACAACGGCTATATTGAGAGCAAAGTAAGAATAGTTACTATTGTTTTAAATTTTACAAAAGGAGAGGGAAATGCAAAAGTGGGAATGTCCTTGCGGTTATATCTATGATCCGGCAGTTGGTGATGAGGATAACGGAGTAGCAGCTGGTACTACTTGGGAAAATGTTCCGGAAAATTGGGTCTGTCCGCTTTGCGGCGCAGAAAAAGAATCTTTCTGGAAGGCCGATTAATTCTGAAGTCGGCAAAAGCATAATTGCCGATTGATCTTTTGGTACGGCGCACCAAAAAGCTGCAAAAATCTTTCCCTGTGCGAAGGTTATTGCAGCTTTTTGTCCCATAGTGACAAGACGTCCCCACACCCCCCGCCTCAAGCAGCAACAAACCGACAATACACATTATTTCACTGGAGATATGCCATGAGTTTATTAGTTACCCAACCTGCCCCTGATTTCACCGCAACAGCGGTTATGCCCGACAACTCCTTCAAAGAAGATTTTCGTCTTGCCGATTTTCGCGGCAAATATGTCCTGTTGTTCTTTTATCCTCTGGACTTCACCTTTGTCTGCCCATCAGAAATCCTGGCTTTCAATAGAGCAGTTAATGAATTTAAAGAACACAATTGCCAGCTTGTCGGTATTTCCATTGATTCTGCCTTTTCGCACCTGGCATGGAAAAAGACAAAAATCAATGACGGCGGCATCGGCGATATTCAGTACCCCCTGGTTGCCGATCTCGACAAGTCAATCTCCAGGGCCTATGACGTCCTCCTTGATGCAGGTATCGCCCTGCGCGGGCTTTTTCTCATCGACCGGGAGGGTATTATCCGTCACCAGGTGGTAAACGACCTGCCCCTGGGAAGAAGTGTCGACGAGGCACTACGCGTTCTCCATGCCTTGCAGTTTACCGAAAAGCATGGGGATGTTTGCCCCGCTAACTGGAAAAAGGGCGATGAAGCAATGAAACCAACTGCCGAGGGCGTAGCTGCATATCTATCCGCTCATGGCGGAAAATAGCAGCTTCCGACAGACACGATGAACTTTAAAAAGGGTGAGAAACCAGCGCTTTCTCACCCTTTTTCTTCTTTCAATTATCCCGCTTTTCAACCAGCTCTCCGGCCATAGCTTACATATCTCTTGTCACCTCTTTCTTTAACCTACTGATCCGTAGCAACCTTGGTAGGGTTCAGAGAGGCAATCCATGGTTCAAAGTGGCTGCCGTAGTCCAGATCAACCATATAACGGACTCCATTAAAATTGGATGTAACCTCTTGTTTTTTAGTTATGGCTTTTTCAAATGAGTCTCGGAACTCCAGCGGAACATGGATATTTTCGATGAGCAAGAAGGTAATCCGCCCGCGAATCTCCTTCTTGCTCGACGAACCATGACTTGCCACTTCGACCACTCCTTTGGCGATGATGCATTTCGAACGATCGGGATACCTTTCTCGGAGGATTTTCGGTTCAAGACCGGCATCGACGGCAAAGAGCCGGGATGATCGCAGGTGTTCATCCTCCAGCCGTTGCACCGCCGCCTTGAGCTTGTCTTTCCTGGAGACTTCATCGTTTTTTTTCAGATCAGCGGGGGTATTTTCCTGCACTTCCTTCTCTTTGGCCAGTGCCCTCTCAGCCTGTGCCACAGTCCGCCGATATGGCTCACCATCCAGCTCCAAAACGATAAAAACCACCTTTGGCACCGGCTCCTTCGCCAGGGCGTCATCGTTTTCAGCACCGGTGTTGCTGCCTGTATCAAGCCCCAATTCGGCTATCTTTGCCGCATTGAACCAGGCGGGAACACGCCGATAGCGATATCTGTTCTCCTCGCCATCTTCTTCAGCAACCCGCCAGATGAGCCGAAGACTGAGGCCACTGTTTTCCTTCCTGGTGGCATAGGGCGGCTGCAATTCACGTTCCGAAAGAACAAGCCGGGCCTCCGGTTCCCCCGATCTGTTGGCAATCACCCCGCCGAGTACCACAATATTGGTTGCCATAAGAAGTAAAAAGCCCCAGCCAAAAAATCTCCGAAAGATACCTGAAAACGACTGCTTCATACTCTGCCCTCCTTCTCCCTGTTGCCACTCACCCCATTTCTTAAGCGTTTGAAGACGAACAGCATCAGGATTGCAGTAAGGCCGATCACCAGGAAGAAGAGGTATTTCGGCATCCATTCCCACCACCACTGGTACAACTTGGTGTACAAAAAGATGACAAAGAAGACATTGCCGGTATTCACAACCTCCGGCCACCCTCTTACAATACCCAGCCATATGGCAAGAGCACTGAGCAGAAAGCCGGCCGACTGATAGATAACCTCAATGGAATCGTGCGTTAAGTGCAAGTAGCTGATTCTTCCCCAGTTGGCAAGAACAAGAATGGGTAAAAAGAGCAAGAGGAGGGCAAAGACGCGGTAGATAACGGCGAAGCCGGAAAACCTGCGAGGCGAGAAAAACGATGCTGAAAACAGAATGGCCGCAGCCGGAAAGAAGTTCTCCGGCCGCTCGCCGAAATGTAGCCAATAACATCCCCCCCAAGTTCCTGCCCTGGCAGAAATAAAGGCGGCAAGACTGATGATGCCCGCGGCAAGAAGCAGACGTGCATCGGCTGCATAGGCAAGGATCAGGGCAAAAACCGCCCAAATCAGGAAGGCGTTGGGGGACGGGTTTATATTAAAGATCTGGCCCAGCATCATCAGATTCAAAACAAAGCAGGACAGACAAACCATGCCTAGAAGTTTGGCAAAATAACCGGTTTTCTCTCGCCAGTTGACGTAGCCGGTTGCAAACAGGCCAAATCCCGGCGCCCCGACCAGCAGGACAACTTGAACCACGGTCGGAATCCTGCCCCAGAACTGGTAAAAGAGAAAGAAGCAACTGGCCGCAAGGCCAAGAGCCCCGAGAAACGAGGCAATCTTCATGCCAAGGCTGAGCTGTGCGTCCCGCCTGTCCACATCGATATCGTAGGAAGCCGACAGACCTGCCAAAAGCCTCTCATGATATCTGGCGATGGCGGAATGCTGGTCGTCGCTGAGGTTGACAGCACCTTCCTGCAGCAAGGCCGCCAATTCGCCCCTAAATGCCTTGATCCGATCGGCCCGGCCCTGGGCCTCAGTCTTTGAATGTATCTCCATGATCCTCTTCCCTGCGCATACATGAAAAAAGTACGAAACCGATATCAAGATCATTTAACAAGAAAAATGAACTGTCGAAGGAGAAATACTTGCACTTTCTCCCCTCTCAGTTTTTCATCTATCCCGTTATCATTTCGTACATTTCCGGATGAAATCCAATATAAAAAATCTTTCCAAGGCGCAGAGTCGGTGCCCTGAGGTTCCCTGAAGGACCAGTAATCTTCTTCAACATGATTTCCTTGTCGCAACCCGCTGGATCAAAGTCAATGATCTTTTTTCCGGCGGCCACATAGACCTTTTCGGCACCGGAAATGACCTGCCATGCCGCTTCTCCCGAAAAAGATTCTTTTTTTGCATCAACCTCTTTAATAACTAAAACATTTTTCGCCGCAAACGCAACCCATGCGTTCTTACACGAAGTTCAGCCTTTGCGCATATACGCCCAGTCGAGGTTCATGATATTCTCCTTTTATAATATTGAGTTAAATACGACCCCTGCCACCTTACTGTTGTCCAACCATTCGGCCAGCGCCCAGAATTAGCATATGAACAAAAAGAGCACAATTGAGAGCGCCAAAGAGCAAACGGTAATCATTGCTTTTGCGCAGTTTTAGCCATAATAAAAATATCCCCGGCAAACACAGGGCGTTGATTACAACCCCGTATCGGGCGGCATTCGCTATTGGATAGGACAAGGTTGCGAACATCAACATGATAAAGGCCAGTGCACCAATCCAGGTTATAAATAAACGCTTAAGGGTATTTTCCCGAAACTGATGCAGCAGATTGGGCAATCGGCCGTCCACATACTCATCCTGATAATTGAGAAGGATGAGCCAGAAATGCGGTATCTGCCAGAGAATAAAAAGGGCAAAAAGCAGGAGGGCGGTAAAACCAAGACCTTCGCCGCCACCGGCAAGCCAACCGATATAGGCGGGCAACGCACCGCAAATGGCACCGGGAATAATGGCCAGGACGCTGCTTTTTTTAAGTGGTGTATATATCCCATTGTAGAGGATTACAGCAAAGGCGGTCATGACAGCCGGAAGTGCATCTCCGGTTTTTATGACAAGAAGAAGCAAGCCGCCAAGGATGAGGATCAAGGCCTGCCAGCCGGCCTGCCTTGTGGTGATCTGGCCAGATGGCAGAGGTCGATCCTTGGTCCGCCCCATCTTGCCGTCAAGAACACGTTCCTGCAGAGAATTGAGGCTTGCTGCACCGGTTGCCACAAAAAAAACTCCGCCGACGACAAAGAGCACTCGCGTTGAAACAACAGGATCAGCAAGGATCGCGCCGAAAAAAGCAGCACAGCCGATGAGAAGACATAGCGGCACTTTGGCGAGCAGTACCCTGGCAATCATATGGCATTGATCATTGGCGGCAGCAAGATGGCCAGAAGAGCACTGGCTCAGTCACTCTCCGTGGCAAGCCAGGCTTCGAACTCCGCCTGTGATACGATTTTCAATTTAGCGACCATCGCCGAATGGTTGACGCCGCAGTATTCGGTGCACTGGATATCGTATTCACCCACTTTGTCGGCAAAAAACCAGGCATAGGTCGGCATCCCTTTTACTGCATCAACTTTGATCCGAAATGCCGGCAGGAAAAAACTGTGCAGCACATCGACGGACTCGATGTTTAGCTTAATGGCTTTATTAACTGGCACAACAAGTTCATTTTCGCTCTCCTTGTCGTTGTCGTAGATAAATATCCAGGCAAACATCTGCGCCGAAACCTCAATATTCATGGCGTCTTTCGGAACCGTGCGCAGACCCATGTAAGAATGCCAACCGATATAAAACATTGATAGGGCAATGAGCGTTGGAATAACTGTCCAGATTATTTCCAACTTGTAATTATCGCGAATATCGGAAGGAACAGGATTCCTGCTTCGCCGGTATTTCACGACAAAGTAGACCATCACCACAGTGATGCCGAATAAGAGGACCATGGATATTCCGAGTATATACCAGAATGCCAGATCTACGCCTTGTACCGGGGTCATAAATGTCTCCGCCTTTTACCTGAAAGCCACATCCCAGAATGTGAAGCCAATCATGATTATAAGGAAGGTTATCGTGCTGAGAAAAGACAGGACAATGACCCGGCCTTCATATTTAAGGTGCATAAAAAACAGTAACACAAAGGTCACCTTGAGACAGGCGACGGCAAGGGCCACGGGGACGTTGAAAAATCCCATATGAATATAGGAAACTCCGACGGTGACCCCGGTCAGTGCCAACAAGATTACTAAAACAACGGCGAGCTGGGAATAGCTCAGAATATGCCCTGTATCTTGATTGTCCACGTTCACTTTCTCCACTATGTATTTTTATCTCGTCTTACAATACCAGATAAAACAAAGGAAAGACAAATATCCAAATGAGATCAACCAGATGCCAGTAAAGCCCGGAGTTATCGAGCATGGAAAACCTGGAGCCATCAATTTTTCCAGCCAACACCAGTACAAGGCTTATGGAAAGGAGTATCATGCCGATAATGACGTGCAGGCCATGCAGGCCTGTGATCACGTAGTACAGACCGAAAAATATATTCAGCCCAGGCTCGCCATTCACCAGTGTTTCCGAATTGGGGTAAATGTCGTGATGGATCTTGGTACCCCACTCGAAATACTTGTTCACTAGAAAAACGAACCCACAAGTAATCGAAAAAACAAGTAATCCAATGGTCAGCTTTCGGGAGCCTTTCTGGATGGCGGTGATGGAAGCGGCGACCGTGAAACTGGAAACCAGCAACACTACAGTGTTTACCGCCCCGATCACCCTATCCAACTCCTTACCACCCACAGCAAACGATTCGGGATGTTTGTGAAAATAGGCGGCGTAGAGCACAAACAAACCGCCAAAAAGAACTATCTCTGAATAGAGAAACAACCACATGCCTATCTTTATTCCAACTCTGTCTATCTCAGCACGCATAGTTCCCCTCACCGATCATTTTGTTGAGATTGTTCCACTACCCCTTTAAAATCATAGGGAAAGTCCATAATCTGCGGTTTTTCGATGAAGTTATGCACCGGTGGCGGAGAGGGTATCTTCCATTCGAGTGTGGTACCACCCCAAGGATCGGCGGGTGCCGGGACCTTTTGACGAAAACTCCTAAGCAAATTGACAAACATGATGACAATCCCGAGGCACATCACATATCCGCCAAAACCCGCCAGGAAATTGCCGGTCTCATATTGCGGAAGATAATCATAGTACCGTCGCGGCATACCCTGCATTCCAAGAATAAGCATAGGGACGTAATGAAAGAGAAATCCGACACAGGTTAAGACGGCGCCGACATAGGCTGCTTTAAAGGAATACATGATTCCGAACATCTTCGGCCACCAATAATGGAGGGCCGCAAAAAAAGCGAAACCGGTGCCGCCGAACATGACAAAATGAAAATGCGAAACAACAAAATGGGTGTCATGAACATGGATGTCGGTACCGACAGCACCCAGCACAAGTCCGGTGAGGCCGCCGACGCTGAAGAGATAAATAAACATCAGCGCCAGAAGGAGCGGCGGAGTCATCTCAATCGATCCTTTATACATGGTTGCAACCCAGGAAAAAACCTTGACGGCGGAAGGTATGGCCACCAGAAATGTTAAAAGGGAGAAAACAAACACCGAAACATCACTCATGCCGCTGGTATACATGTGATGCGCCCAGACCAGGGACCCGGCAATAGCAATAGCCATCGACGACCAGACAATGGCCTTATAGCCAAAAATAGATTTTCTTGAAAAGACCGGGATGATTTCGGAGATGACCCCCATACCAGGCAGGATCATGATGTATACCGCCGGATGGGAATACATCCAGAACAGGTGCTGGTACAGGATAGGGTCGCCACCCTTTGCCGGATCAAACAGTCCGATGGACAGGAAGCGCTCAAGCACTACCAGCACAAAGGTGATGGAAATTACCGGGGTGGCAAGAATCTGCACCCAGGCGGTGGCATACAAAGACCAAGTGAAAAGTGGGATCTGCATCAACCCCATTCTCTTATCGCGCATGCGGTGAAAAGTGGTGACGAAATTCAGCCCGGTAAGCATCGACGACATGCCGAGGATAAAGGCAGCGGTAACGGTGAGTCCGACATTTTTACTGTTCTGAACGCTGAATGGTACGTAGAAGGTCCAGCCGGTATCGGGAAAACCATCTCCGGCAAACAGCGAAATGATGGCAAACAGGCCGCCGAACATGAACAGATACCAACTGAAAAGATTGAGACGAGGAAAGAAAACGTCGTCGGTCCCCAACTGGATGGGCAGAAAAAAATTGCCGAAAATTGCCGGAATAGCCGGAATCACAAAGAGAAAAATCATGATCACCCCGTGCAGGGTGAACATTGAGTTATACATCCCGGAACCCATTATAGTCCGGCCCTGGCTCATCAACTCAGTCCTCAGCAATAGCCCGAGAATCATGGCGAGGACAAACCAGAAAAAAACAGCGCCAAGATACATCAACCCCAGCCGCTTGTGGTCGTGGGTCAAAAGCCAGGCCTTTATACCGGTAAGGCCTGGCGGAGCGGATTGATGATAAAAGGATGGTGTCGCAGTCATGATGTCATATCCTGTTTGGGAGCAGTTACGCAATATCCTGTTCGTTTAAAGCTTAGGAGCCGTCAGGAAATAACTAGGCCATTTATAACCATTTCCTTACGGCTCCTTATGCCGTTCTAAGCATTTCTTCGGCCATGTTATTTTTTTACAACGGCTTATTTGCTACTTCCTAATGCTGCCTTCAGCCTCCAAGGCCTTCTTGGTCTCTCGACCTTTTCGTTTGAAATAAAGAATAAAAAGAACCAGCGCCACGCCGAAAACCAAGAGCACGACAATTTTAACCGTCTGAAATACTGATGTTTTGCCGTGCGGATCATAGTTGAAACAAAAGCCGAGCAATCGTCTCACAGCCATTACCGGCGTTCCCGCTGCCGCAGCGGATATAGCCAGATCTATATCTCCGGCGAGAAAGGAACCGTACACATATCGAATGATCCTGCCATCTGCGGCTAGGGCCATGAGTGCTGCCGGGTGAATAAAAGTTTCATCATCGACTTTTTGAAAACGAAAACCCACTGCATCGGTTGCGGCTTTGATAGCCTCACTGTTTCCGGTGAGAAACCGCCATTCACCGGCGGGAAAATCATCAGGCAAAATCTTCAGGTAGTTGTTTTTCGCGGCAGCCGCATCCTTATAACCTTCAGCATCATTAAAGCTGAGTGCGATCACCCGATAATCCTTGCCAGGCTTAGCACTGAGGCTATTCATGGCAACAGCCAGATTAGCTAGATTTCTACTGCAAATATTCGGGCAAAAAAAATAGATCGGCAGCAGGATCGTCGGCCGATCGATAATATCACCCAGCCGAACAGAAAGCCCCGCCTCATCGACAAACTGCAGATCAAGAGGCAGATACTGCCCTGTTTTATCAGTTATCCATTGGGAAGCATCGTCACTTTCTTTGCCGCTCAGAACCTGCTTGGTTTCTTCCAAAATCCCCGGACCTTCACCTTTCGCAAAGCTCAGGTGCATAGCCCCCATCGCCAGATATATGAGAAAGAAAATGGTAGATATTTTGGCTAAATGGGTCACGGCAAATCTCCGATCAGTTCGCCTTCTGCGAGGCGCCTGTGCCGAGATTCACTTTCAAGGTGGTTCGATAGGTGTGTTTCGTTTTGAAACTATCGCGACCGGCACCATAAGCGAGTAAAACAATGGTGTCACCATTGACATTCATAACACTATCATGCTTGTCTGTAGGTTTCAGTGGCATGGTGAACTCAACTGTGGTCATACCACCTGCTTCGGTTCCACCCACCAGGGTTACATCAGTGGTGCCGCCAAGTTTCTCGTCGAGGGAATGGGAGCTTTCGGAATCGCCGAATTCATCGGAGATCTTTGCTTCTCCGTCTTTTACATAACCAAGAATGAAGTTGGCATCCTTCATATCCTTGCTTGGGTTAAAACCGATCCCAACCCAACCCTCGGTTTTCGCCGACAATTTTATTGCCAACTTGTCACCATCAACCTTCCAGGCAAAGGAAATGTTTTTATCCTTCACCTCATAATCATACTGCCCTGCCTGAAGACCTGTTACCATTCCACACAACAGCAGACCAACACCGACTATTACTTTTATAACATTTTTCATTTTCTCATCGTCTCCTTGGGTTGAATTCTTCAATCTTCTATCCCCAACCGTCTTGCATTGCCATCCTGATGAGCTTCTGGACTACTAATAAAGCCCAGTATCCCAGAAAAAACAACAACATTGGTCATCCCATTTCTTTGCGAAGTCTGACCGGGGAAGGGTTTGGTTTAATTAGAAAGAGTAGCACACTCTACCTCGCAAGAAAAGGATCTTCATAGCTGTTTCATGGCTTAAATAATGCTAATGAGAATTTATCTCTTTTTTTGACTTAAAAAATTGCAGGCATTAACATATGTGATTACCTTAGGCGGGTGAAGTTAGGAGAAATGCGTTAGGTCTCTTCCAAGGGTTTATTGAGAATACTGACTTTTGCTCCTGCGGAATATACCGGAGAACGCTTACAAAGCAACAGAACACCAACCATATACCTGGAGGAAAACGAATGGCGAAAAAAATGGCTGTTTACAAATGTGACATTTGCGGAAACATTGCTGAGGTTCTTACTGCCGGTGGTGCTGAAATGATGTGCTGCGGCCAGCAGATGACCATGCAAGCTGAAAATACTACGGATGCCGCTGTGGAAAAACACGTCCCTGCACTCACCAAAAAAGACGGTGGCTGGCAGGTTACCGTGGGAACCGTCGATCATCCGATGACCGACGCCCACTTCATCGAATGGATTGAACTCATTGCCGGTGATCTGGTATATCGGCAGTTCCTCTCCCCGTCCGACAAGCCTGCGGCATTTTTCCCGGTTGCAGCCGACGGAGTCACCGCTCGCGCCTACTGTAATCTGCACGGTCTTTGGAAGAAATAATTCTTCCCCTGCCCTGTTGACCGGAAACCTTCTGATCAACAGGGCACAAATCCCCGCCCCACCTTGTTTTCTCGTTCTCCACTCACTCCTCAACCGACCCTTGACAGTGTCCATCCTGCGGTATAGTTTGATGCAGAGAAGAATCCTGGAGTGTTGCTGATCAAAAGGTAGCGGAGGTTGAGACCATGCCCAAACCAAAATATCGAACAGAAAGAGACAGCATGGGCGAAATACAGGTGCCCCTACAAGCTCTCTACGGGGCTCAGACCGAGCGCGCCATCCGCAACTTTACCATCTCTGCCCAACCCCTCCCCTGGAATTTTATTGAGGCAATATTGCTGATAAAGGCCGCAGCAGCAACAACCAACGGCAAACTCGGCCTATTACCAGGCGATCATGCCCAGCTCATAGAAGATGCTGTAAAGGAGTTGCTGGTTACCCGTCCGATTGATCAGTTTCCGGTATCAATCTACCAGACCGGCTCCGGAACCAGCAGCAACATGAATGTCAATGAGGTTATTGTCGGCCTTGTCCGCCAAAAAGGTGTAGAACTCTCAGCCAACGATCATGTCAATCTGAGCCAGAGCAGCAACGACGTCATTCCTGCCGCTATACATTTGTCGGCTGCTATTGCAGCAACCAATTCACTGCTCCCGGCCCTTAAGTATCTTGCCCAGATAATCCGGGCCTTCGGGGCTGCCCATGTAGATGTAGTGAAGACCGGCCGAACCCACCTCATGGACGCCCTGCCGATACGATTACAGGCTGAAATGGAGGGCTGGGCGGCACAACTTGACGAATGTGTCGAAAGAACCGAAGACGCTCTAACGAGGATCAAACGGCTTCCGCTGGGGGGTACGGCGGTGGGCTCGGGTGTCAACTGCCATCCTCAGTTTGCCGCCATGACCATTACCCACCTGAGCAAGTTGACGACCTTTACCCTTACCCAGGCTCTTTCCCTCTACAAAGGCATCAGCAGCCTCGATACTGTCGTCGAATTTTCGGGCCATATGAAAACCTGCGCCATTGCCTTAAACAAAATTGCCAACGACCTGCGCTGGATGAACTCCGGCCCATTAACCGGACTTGGAGAGATATCCCTGCCCAATCTGCAGCCAGGCTCAAGTATCATGCCCGCCAAGGTCAATCCGGTCATCCCGGAGGCGGTGTGTATGGCTTGCGCCCAGGTGATCGGCAACGATACAACGATCAACCTGGCCGGCATGGGTGGCAATTTTCAACTCAACACTATGTTGCCAGTGGCCGCCGCAAAAATCCTTGAATCCATTGAATTGCTTGCCGGAAGCGCCCGGTGTCTCGGTGAAAAAGCCGTCAGTGGCATGACTCTCAACCATGAAGTCTATACCCAGGCACTTGCCCTCAACCCAATTCTTGTGACTTCTCTCAACCCCCTGATTGGTTATCTTCGTGCCGCAGAAATTGCAAAAATCGCTCTAAAGGAGAAAAGGCCCATTTTCGATGTGGCGCTCGAACAAACGGATATTCCCGGGAAAGACCTGAAACGCCTGCTTGACCCAAAAATACTTGCCGATAGCGGCAGGAAAAATCCATCAGACTGATTTGTTACCGATGCTCGAAGGTGTAGCTCGAGCCTCCCCCCATCTCTTCCCCTGCTTGGACTCCTACTCTTTCATGAGCACCTCAGCCTTTCCGCCTCCTCCGCCTAAGTCGCTGAACAGTGAGATCAACCAGTTGCTGCAGGTATTCGAGAGCTACCCGACGATCCATCTTCGATTCACCGCAATCACGCTCTCTGAATTCAATGGGGATCTCCTTTACCCGCATATCACGGCCATATTCGGCAAGAACAGCCAAACCAATCTTGAATCCCGGCACAGGGCCGGGCAATTCGACAAGCCACCGGCGCTGTAATGCGAAGAATCCGGCCAGTGGGTCTTGCACATCGCAAAAAAAGAGGGCCGGGAAGGTGGCCAAGCGAGAAGAGAGCTTTCTCGACAACGGCCAATCAGGCATCGAACCGCCGGCAACATACCGGCTACCGATAATCATATCGTGGGTCCCGGCAAGCAGAGGTCGAAGGAGATCGGGAATGGCCTCCGGGGGATGGCTGAGATCAGCATCCATAACAACAACAAAAGGAGCATCAGTTATCCCGGCACCGGCAATTACCGCGCCGGCAAGACCGACGTTGGTGTCCCGACTGAGCAATCGCACCGGTTCCCGGTCCTGCCATGCTCGTACCCGCTCACAAGTGCGGTCTTTTGAAGCCGAATCGACAAACAGGACATCAAACTCCATTTGGCAGGAACGACGAACTTGAAAGATCCGTTGCAACAAGAGATCGATATTCGCCTCTTCATTGAGTGTTGGAACTATGATAGTTACCTTTGGCAATTTCTGTTCCTCATCCGGCTACAACAACCCACCCCGCTGCCAACCGAGAACCAATCAAATCATATGATACTTCGACAGACATCCTGTGCTCCTTGTCAAATATCATGCCGATATTTTTGTCAGGCCGAGATCATGCAAGGGCAAAATAATCGCACCGAGCTCCTTCACCTTCTGGATTGAGTCCCAGGCTGCCATTGCATCAAGATGCACCCCCGGACATACGGCCGGGCCATTAGCCGGGAAATTTTCCCGATTGCAGCAAAAACCTGTGATGACGGCCGGTCCCTCCCCTGTCTCGACTTTTACCGAAAGACCGCCTGGGCTGTGCCCTGGTGAATACATCACCGAGATACCGGAAATAATTTCCCGGCCGTCTTCAACTGTAACAAAGTCAACTCCCTCAATAAAATATGAGTCATAACGATGATCGATGGGGTGTGGCGAATGACAAAAATCAATTTCCAGCTTATGGGTGAAAAAAGTTGCTTTGGTGAACAAACCGTTATTGCCACAGTGGTCGTCATGCAAATGGGTGTTGATGACAATATCGATATCTTCTACACTTTGTCCCAATCCGGCAAGACAATCAACGATTGACTGGGGTTCCATCCCCGTCTCTTCTAAAAATCCGGCTGGAGTGATCAATTCATTTTCATCGAGCCCGGTATCAACCAGAATATTATGGCCGTTACCCTGCACGAGAAAAGCCCAAATCGGTAGCCAAATTCTTTTTCCATAGCCTTTTTGGTAGGTCATGATCCCCTGATCGGGGTTACGGACCCCGGTAAGAAGAGGTGTTATGGAATATGATGGCACGTGCATTCTCCTTTTCTTTTCCTCAGTGGTTGCCGGTCTCAAGATGCGGGATAACAGACCGTCTCTTCTTTTGGTATCAAAGAACCTTGGGTAAATCAAGAGTTCCTGTTGAAATAAACTACTTGACCTGTCGAGCCATTTATGCACTATATAGTACACATATAAACTACCCCCAATAAACGGACGGGATAGGTACTTGACGAAATTCGTTTATAAAAGCCAAGAAACAAATTTCTACGACCCTCAATGTCTTTACAGTAATACAATTAGACAAAAATACATAAAAATCTTAACCAAGGGGAATGATCTATGAGTCAATTGTTTGATCTCTACCAAAAGTTCGGCAATGCTGCTTTCAGCAAAAAAATTTGTGAGATAGTACCCTATTTCGCAACAATCGACCCTCAGTTCGTCAGCCTTCAGCCCGGCTATTCCGAAGTGACCATGCCAAATACCACAAAGGTTCACAATCATTTAGGAACAGTACATGCTATAGCTATGTGCAATTTAGCAGAAATTGCCGCCGGAATCATGGCCGATGTCTCAATCCCTGAGACCTGCCGGTGGATACCTATCGGCATGAACGTCAGATACCTCGCCAAAGCTACAACCGACTTACGGGGTATTGCAGATGGTCGCGAGATCGATTGGGAAATTATCGGCGATAAAGATATTCCCGTTAGTATAATCGACAGAGACGGGGTGGAGGTTTGCTCGGCAACTGTTATTGTAAAAGTGAGTTTAAAAAAATAAGTGGCGGTTTCAAAAATCACACCTCAGCTTTTTTTTAGATTGAATTTGGCTCAGCGAACCCTGATGAAATGGGTAGACCGTGAAATGCTAGACAGAGTTGGCGGCAGCGCTACCCAAATCGCTGCCCTTTTCTATCTCCTCGAAAATGATGGCTGCTCGCTGGTTGACCTGAGCCGGGAACTTCTCCAAAGCAAGTCGGCGATTACCACCTTGGTTGAAAGAATGGAAAAAAACCTCTTGCTCAGCAAGGTGCCCTCTCCAACCGACAAACGGGCATCTCAATTGTTTCTTACCGCCAAGGGCAAAAAAATGGGGCAAATGGCTCTGCCTTTTGTGACTGTCTACAACAATCAATTATCTGCTGGTTTTGATGATAATGAACTGTCAGTTATTGTTCGCTTTCTCGACGCTGTGATCAGCAGGTTTGAAACCCTGCCGGATAATTATTTTAAAAACGTGGTCGACCGTTCGATCAAATAAGGGGGCAAGAGCTGACAACAAATGCGGCGAAAATAATCATCTGGTGCTCAACGTTTCATTTTACTGTTGCCAAAGTTTTGTGATATCCTTTTTATAACCCCGACAAACGGGATAAGAACCTTCACGAAATTCGTCTATAAAAAACAAGAAACGAAATTCTAAGGTTCTAAATGGAAATCTCACCCTTTTTGAAACGGAAAGCACCAGATACTTTTTTCTTCCTCTATGAACACAGGATATACACCGCCGGCAAGAATCAGCAGTCACGCCTCTCCAGAGGTCATTGATCTCCTCGCTGTAACTCCTTCAAACGTGCCGTTTGCTGCTCGTGTTCAAAAGTTGACCCTCAGTTCAGATCTGGAAAAAAAGATCTTGAACCGCAATAGTCGGTTGACCGACAGCACGTATCAACACCAAAAAACCACAGTGCTGACAGCAGACGACGAAAAGGAATTGGCCTGTGAAGTACTCCGACATCGGCATCTCTTTACGGAACGCCTGCTTGGCTCACCAAGATTCAGACAAGCAGTCTTAACGGTAATTCAAAATATCTACCTTTTCAGAAACCGGAAAATCTTCTTTGGTAAAATTGCGGCATCGGTAGAAGATGAGCGACAGGAAGCCCTGTTACTGTTCAGTACCTCACCTTCTCGAATTTCCATACCTTTGGCGAAAACTTTTCAGCATTTAATAGTTGCCAGGGTCTGGAACCGAATTATTGGTCAATCGATAGAATCTGATTTTACCGATCACCATTATTCAGCCCTGCTTGAGGTGGTCGAACGACTTAACACCTTGAGAAATATCTACGTGCTCCTCACCACCGGCCTTGTAAAAAAACTGGCGTCCCAAATAAACCCGCTTTACAAGCAGTCGATAACTTACGATGATGCAGTGCAAATCGGTGCAATAGGCATAGCCAGAGCCGCATATCGCTATCATCCATCAAGCGGAGTTCGCTTCTCAACTTTTGCCACGCATTGGGTATTCAGAGAAATTCAACGGCAGGCTCTAGATGGTCGGCTCATACGAATCTCCTCCAACACTGTGGAAGGTTATGCGAAGGCGAGAAAAGACGAGGATTCCGGAAATCTCAGGAAATTCTCAAAAATCATTGAATCGGCCGCTTCAGTAGACCAAAACCTCTGCGGAGAATATGCCGCATTGACCTTGACCGAGCTTTCATCGCAGTCACCCTCTCCTGTCAGCGCCTTTGAAAAAATCCAACTGCGGCACATTTTGCTTCAAACCATCGACCAGGTTCTCTCTCAAAAATCTGGAGACATCATCAAAAGGCGATTCGGCCTCCCCCCTTATGAGGGGAGGGAACAATCGATTCTCTCTATCAGTGAGGTATATCGGGTAACCCGCTCCAGTATTTACCAACTGGAACAGACTGCCCTAAAAAAACTGCACCTCCACCTCCGTAAACAGCTTCACTAACATACATGGATTCCCATGCTCAAGACCTTTCTTACTAAAACATAATTGAGAGTTTCAGTGTCCAATAACTCTGCCATGACAGCAAAGCTCGGCTATTGCCGCCTTCTTCATCATGGGTTATAGTTGTCAACAATGGGGAGGTTAACAGAGAATCTATTTTTTGTACTCATAGCCTTTCAGGGAGGCTCTCAATGAAAAAACCAGTGTCCATTCTGCTTGTTCTGTCTCTTTGTATGCTTTCAACTGCGACTCTTGCTGCTGCAAGGTCCAGGAACGATGGCCACGGCAATTATTATAGTGGTTACCAACATTCCTATAGTTATCGTCCTTACCACCACTCATACCATGCCGGCAGCTATTTACCCCTTGTTGGTGTCGGTCTCCTGGCGGGTGCGGTTGTCGGTTCGATGATTTATGAGCCACCCAGGCACCAGACCATAATTTACAGCACACCTCCGCCGCTAATAGTCCAATCTGAGCCAATGGACTCTGATGTTCCAGAACCCGAGCTTGTAATAAAGCAGGTGAAAATAACCGAACGGATCGTCAATGTGCGCTCTGGCCCCGGCCTTGACTCCGCCATTATAGGTCAGGCTGTGGCGGGTCAAACCGTCGATGTCATTGGCGCGGCTCCGGAATGGCTGTATGTCAGGACAGGGACAGGAGTGTATGGCTGGGTTATGTCCCAATACACCGTAGAATCAGGGGGGCCGGTTGGATGATCAGGAAAGTTTATCAACAACACTGGCGACTTTTTCTTCCATGGTCTGGGCGCGATCGACCCTTGTTCCCAGCTTGATTGTTGTGGAAATTCGAGGGGCACCCATGGCATGTACAGTTTCGTGACATTCCTTCACTGCAGACATGACCTCATCCCAATCGCCTTCAATATTGGTACCGTAAGCGTGCAGCTGATATTTCAAGCCGGTACTTTTCAAAATTTCCTGGCAAGCCGCCACATAATCCGATACCGAGACACCAACACCCATCGGAACCACACATAGATCCATTATCACCTTCATAATCTTCTCCATTATTTGGTTCAAAGCCATCGTAATCTACCAACCTACGGTTGTTTCTTGGAAATATCTATATCCATTCTTTTCTTCATACTATAATACATCCTATCTATGAGCACAAAACAATCAATCCGATCGATTCTCTGGAACCTCCTCCTTCTTACTTTGGGGTCCCTGGTCTTCGCAATAGGTGCAGAAGCTATCTTGGTCCACCACAAATTCATCATCGGTGGCCTCTTTGGGACAGGACTCCTCATTTTTTACAAAAGCAACCTTTTCTCACCAGGTATCTGGTATTTCCTGCTCAACATCCCGCTGCTTATTGCCGGCTGGATATTTCTCAGCAAACGCTTTTTCTTTTACAGCCTTTATGGTGTTTGCATGCTGTCATTTTTTTCAGAGATTCTCACTCTGAACTTTGCCATCAACAACCAATTGTATGCGGCAGTAGCTGGCGGAGCAATATGCGGAGTCGGTGCTGGAATCAACCTGAGGTCAAGGGGTTCTGGAGGAGGGCTAGATATCATCGCCATCATTTTGCATCAAAAATTCAACTTCGGCGTGGGCAAATTCTATATGCTTTTTAATGCCGTCCTCTTCACCTTTGTCTTCAGTCAGTATCAGCCGGATATCGTTATCGCTTCAATAATCCTGACTTTTATCTCGTCTATCAGCCTTGAACATGTCCTGGCTCTGTTTAACCAGAGGAAGATCGTCTATATCTTAAGTGACAACCATATTGAAATCGTCGATGCCATTTCCCAGGATCTGCATCAAGGTGCAACACTGCTGGAGGCAACGGGAACGCATACAGGCAAACACATGAAAATGGTGATGACTATTACCAACAATCTACAGCTGAAACGTCTGGAGGAGAAGGTTTTTGATATTGATCCGCAAGCCCTGTTCGTTGTCGAAAACAGTTTCAATGTAATCGGATCAAATTTTGGAAAACGCAAAATCTATTAACCCCGACAAACGGGAAGGACATTCCCTGGCAACTTTATAAAAGGTGGTGTTCCTTTTTCAAGCCTTCGTAGACAAGAGTAGATACTTCGCGGATGACCCGACTACGGGAAACCATCCACTGGCCGTAATCAGAGGCCTTGGAGCGGCGCTCGATTATCCCGACGATAACATATGGATAGATTTCTCCTTTCTGGGTTTTGGTCACAAGAATGCCCATATCCCCAACAAGATGTGCGGTTGTGCCGGTCTTATTGTACACCAGGGTACCACGGGGGATATTCGTCCCATAGTAGAGGCGATCTCTCCCTGGCAGGGCCATCACCCGACGAATCTCTTTGCCGTAAGGCAGATCCATGTTCCACAGGGAACGAAGAAATCTGACATAATCGGCAGGCGTTGCACTATTCAGATAGGTACGGCCATTGGCGGGAATATATTCTTTTATTTCTGTTTTCTTGAAGATATGGCTATAATATTTTTTCAAGATGACATTACACTGCTCCGGCCCTCCAGCCTTTCGCATTATATAGTTTGTTGCGGTATTGCTGCTTCTTTGGATCATCGCTTCCATCTGCCTTTTGCTCCGGGCATCGTACCGCAGTTTGCCCTCTCTGACCTTATGGAAAAAGGCCAAAGCAACGAAGGGTTTTATCATGCTTGCCGCCTGGAATTCGATATCGGCATTGATCCCCACAAGATTCCGGTCACTTTCCAAGTCATACACCATCCATCCCGTCGATTCATCACTGGCAATAACACCCTTGCTCCGAAGATTGCCGATATATTCCTCAATTGCCCGCTCCACCTTGGTATTCTCTGTAGAGGCAACCAACAAAGCCTCATGTTGGGAATTTATGGTGGTGTTGACTGTGGCCTCTGGCTTGACTGGTGTGAGTTCAACCTTTGGGGGTGCCTGCGGGGCTACCTTAGATGTCAAAAGAATATCATTTTTCTTCGAAACGGGTTCCGGTGCTTTCGCCACAACCAATGAGGTAGTCTTCGGCAACGCACGAGAATTATCAGAAGAATAAGGAAGTTTACAGAATGTCGGCTTATCTGCATCACCGTCATCTATCAGGCTGGATTCTCCATAAACCACGTCGTTATTATTTTCTCTGGAAATAGAAGTAGAGATTTTTTTTGCCCGTAGGATGGCCGATTGTTTCTTTGCCACCGCATTTGTTGAGGCCTCATCACCTCGCAGGCGATAGACCAAAATATAATTGCCGTAATCAGTTTTTTCAATAACCAGATCCCTTTTGACCTCTTCCCCCAGACAAGAATAGAGCAGCTGATATGTCTCTTTTAGCGAATCAAGATTTCGCCCCATCCCGTAGCTAACATTATACAGATTGTAAAAGTCTTGCTTTTTAGTGGCATAGGGCTCATCGAACCCAGTGTTACTAAGCATTTCCGCGTGCTTTACCAAGGTTTTGGCAACTGTCCTGGCAGAAAGATTGCCATCGTAGACCACGGCATAATCACCACTTTCCCAACCGACGATTTTCAATTTTCTTTTTACATGAGGATCGAGAATGGTTTCAAGCTCCTCTTTGTAATCCAGAACTTTCTCAAAATCCTTTGTGCGGAGATAGATAATATCAAAGGTTTCCTTTTTTGCCGCCCATGCACCCTCGGTACAACAGACGCAAAACAGGATAGCCAGGGAAAATAGTACAAATGAAAACTTTGCGAAAAGGAGATCTAAATATTTCATAACAAAAATTAGTATTCCAGTAATTCGAAAAACGGGACTTAATTTTGAATCTTAACCGAGAGAAATCGATTCCTCTGTCTTCAGAGGCTCAATTGTTTACCCAGATTATCCGGGAAGTGCAAGGCTGACTTGACACACATAGGTGAATACGCATATTTTCAAGAAAGGTTATTAGATTTTCCAAGGCATTGCAACAGAGAAATGCCCATTTGTCCGATATCTAGCCTTATTTCTTGCAACAATTGACCGCTGGTTCTATAATTGGCGGTTAGAGTCAGGTCAATTCATTGAAATATACATTTCCCGATGCGATGCAGGACAAACAGTTATCTATCCTGCCTTCCGGGCCGATGCAGCTCTTCCCCGCACAGGCATCCACAGTCCACAATAAACCACTAGGCTGTTATGACATTTTTTGATAATTTCAAATCAATCCAACTCATTGCCGCCCACCGCGGGTACCGGGCGAAACACCCCGAGAACACCTTCTCAGCCTTCCACGCCAGCATCGGACGATGCCATTTCATTGAACTGGATATTCAGATAAGCAAGGATTTTGTTCCCATTGTCATCCATGATCCCACTCTGGCAAGAACCAGCAATGCTAAAACACTGCGTCGTCAACTGGGTATAAAGTCCCTGAGCGTCAGCGACTGGACCCTCCTCCAACTTAAAACACTCGATGTCGGCTCATGGTTTCTGGAAGCCGATCCCTTTGCAACCATCGCCAACCAGAAGATTTCACCCGAAGAAATCAGCAGGATTCTCCCTGAGAAAATCATGACACTTGAGGAGGTTCTCCTGCATCCATCTCTGAGAAAACTTCCAGTAAACGTCGAGATTAAAGATCACAAAGGGAAAAAGCAGCACAAACAGGTTGTCGAAACTGTTATGGATGTGGTGAAAAAGACTGGAGCGGCCGACAGGGTCCTCATATCTTCCTTCAATCACGACTATCTTGTGATTGCCAAGACCTTTGACCCGAAGATCTCGCTTGGTGTCCTGCAAGATTACTCCCATCCTCATGATCTCATAGAGTATCTCAGATCGCTCGGGGCTGCAGCTTATCACCCTTCCGATTCCATTGTCGATGGCCAGCTCATCAGGACGCTGCGGGCGGCCGGCATAGGGGTCAATGTCTATACGGTAAATTCCAAAGATCGACAGAAGGAACTTTTCAGAATGGGTGTTACCGCTGTTTTTACAGATTTTCCTGAACTTCCCTGAGGCAATCGTATTCCCAGCACTTCGCCTATGCCTTGCAACTGGCGGAATGTGGCATTTTCTTTTTTCTTTGCACTTTCCTCTGTTCAACCCCGGCTGTTTTTATTATAGTTGTTGCCTCACTGATCACCATAGCATCAAGAAAAACCTGTAGATATATGAGTAACTAGGAGAAAAAATGGAAAATGTCAAAGACCTCGATCCGGAAATCTATGCCCTGGTGAAGCAGGAGGAAAAGCGCCAGTCCGACAAGATTCGTCTGATCGCTTCCGAGAATTATGTCTCTCTGGCTGTTCTCCAGACCACCGGCTCGGTCCTGACCAATAAATACTCCGAAGGGTATGCCGGAAAAAGGTATTATGAAGGACAACAAATCATCGACCAGGTTGAACAATTGGCCATCTTACGAGCCAAAGACCTTTTCGGAGCGGAGCATGTCAACGTCCAGCCATACTCAGGATCACCTGCAAACATCGCCACATATCTTGCCTTCCTCAACCCGGGCGACACTATTCTCGGAATGGCCCTGCCCCATGGCGGTCATCTCACCCACGGTGCCCAGGTGTCCATTTCCGGCAGATACTTCGATGCCCAGTCCTATGAACTGGATGCTATGACGGGATTGCTTAATTATGACAGCATCCGAAAAAAGGCCTTAGCCGTGCGACCTAAAATTCTTATCGCCGGCCACTCTGCCTATCCGAGAATTCTTGACTTTGCCAGGTTCAGGGCCATTGCCGATGAGGTCGGCGCCCTACTCATGGTGGATATGGCTCATTTTGCCGGTCTTGTCGCAGGTGGTGTTCATCCCTCCCCCGTTCCTTATGCCGATGTGGTCACAACCACAACTCATAAATCCCTCAGAGGACCGCGCGGGGCAATGATTCTTTGCAAAGCAAAACACGCCCAGGCAATCGATAAGGCCGTCTTTCCAGGTGTTCAGGGAGGACCGCACGACAACACCACAGCGGCCATTGCCGTGGCACTCAAGGAGGCGGCGTCCGAATCCTTCAAGGAATATGCTGCACAGATAGTGAAAAACGCCAAGATCCTTGCCGAGAGCCTGATGGCTAAGGGTTTCACCCTCATTACCAACGGCACCGACAACCACCTGATGTTGGTTGACCTCACCAATAAAAACATTTCCGGGAAAGAAGCAGCTAAGGCTCTCGACAAGGCCGGCGTCGTTGTCAATTATAACGCCATCCCCTTCGATAAGCGAAAACCTTTCGATCCGAGTGGCATTCGCATGGGCACACCGGCCCTAACGTCCAGGGGTTTCAAAGAGAAAGAGATGTATCTCGTCAGCGATTTCATAGAGAAAGTCATTGCCAACCCGAACAATGAAATGCTCCTGCAACAGACTGCAGAAGAGATCAGGGTACTTTGTAGCAAATTCCCAGCACCGGGCCTTGAGCACCTCTGCAAAGCCGTCGTACAACAATAGGCAATCCATTTCTAGATCGTGAATGGGATAAGGATTTCTGGGGAATTCAGGACCCCTTCTCCGCGCCTTTCAAGGACTTTAAAAGCACTCTACCGGCCTGGCGAATTTTCTTCGGAATCATCCCCGCAGCCGCCATTTCAAGTTCCGCCTTCTGATATTCAACGATATGCTCCAAGGCCAATTCGGCGAAGGCAATAAACCGTAACTCAACGATGATTTGGACAACACCTGACAAGACCGACCGATTAAGATCAGGAAAGTAACACTGGGAATCACAGGTGTCAAAAAGCAACAGGTCGTGTTGCTTATACAGGGCATTTGATTCTATTGCCATGACTTCGGTCTTCTCACCGGACCCATAGACCATTGTTATCCTGTCAATCCCCACAACAGCCCAGGTATCTACCGGGTCAAAACGAAGTGCCGTTATTCCGGAAAATTTTCTGAGATCAAACACAATCAACCGTGTTCCAAGTTCTATTTTCCTTCCTACACTAGACTGTTCACTGATCCCGCTGCCACAATCGACATAGAGTCGACTGGTGTAATATTTATCTCTGGCATCAACAAGAGTATCGATCCAAACACCGATATTCTCCGAAAAAAGCTGCTGATGTCGTTCATAAATTCGTCGAAACATGGCAACCTTCTGCCATTTTTCCTTGCTCCGCACCATTGAGTCCGAGGCAACCCGATAGTAAAACAGGATATCCTGTATCCTCACCACCTTCCGACCTCGTTCAATCAGACCCAGCCAAAACTCGTAGTCTTCCCAACCATTGACCATGCCGGGATCATAGCCGCCGGCTTCCTGCCAATCATCTTTTCGAAAAAAGGCGGAACAGAAAATGAGATTGTCGAGCAACATCTTCTCCAGCGAATACTCCGGAAGAATCCATTCGGTTTCAACAGCCCCGAAGAGCCGGGCATTGCAATAGACAATACCAACCTCGGTGTCGGCATCAAGGATCGCCACCGCCTTTTCCAGATATGTCGATTCAATCCGGTCATCGGCATCAAGTGGCAAGATATATTTGCCGGCAGCAACTGCAATTCCGTTATTTCTTGCCGCCGCAAGGCCCATATTTGCTGTAACAATAACCCGAGTTTTATCCTTGGTATAATTATGCAGCAATCTATTGGTGAGACCGTCTGTAGAACCATCATTTATAACAATGATCTCAAAATCGGTAAATGATTGTGCCAAAACCGAGTCAACGGCATCATCTATGAACTGCCCCTGATTATAGCAGGGTATAACAACGCTTACCTTAGGCATAGTCATGTGATTAATGTTAAATTATTGATATTTTAAAATCAGACCTAAGCCACCAAAGGTACTGAATATATTCCCTTCTACTTGCAAACCTCGACTGATTTATGGTTTAGGTCTTTTTCACCTCACGCTTTAACCCTCACCCTCTTACAAATACCAGAGTGCTCATGAAAGGTAATCTTTTTTCGTTTCAATTTGACTCTTGCTCGATAAATCAGTAACATCATGCTTATAGCATATGGATGTCTCTGACCCACCTCGCTCCCTTTGTCGCCTGGCCTCGTACCCAATACCCGACTATGTCAACACAAACCCTCGACGAACTTCAACTCCAGTTGCTGGAAGCACAAAGGCGTATTGCCGACCTTGAAAAATTCATCACCAAACAGACCGGTTCCGCCCTCACCACCAGACAAAACCTTTCCCTTTGTGGCCAGGAAAGAGAAGAACTTGTCCTTAGCCGCAATAAATATCGCAAGCTCTTTAATTACGCTAACGATGCGATGTTTGTTATCTCCCTCGATCGGAACAGCCCAAATTACGGATTATTTTCCGATGTCAACAATGTTGCGTGCAAACGGCTCGGCTATTCCCGTGAAGAGATGCTGACCATGACCCCATTCGACATAAGCGACGGCAAAGATTTTGAATATAACAGCCAGCTTGTCATCCGATTGAGCCGAGAAGGGGCCGCCACCTTCGAGACGACTTACATCAAAAAGGACGGCACCCGGTTGCCGGTCGAAGTAAGTGCCCTCCGGTTAAGCATCGATGGCAAGGAACTGTACATGGCCATCGCCCGCGACATCACCGAGAGGAAACAGGCCGAGGAGGCTCTTCGCAAAAGCGAAAACCTCTACCGCCTGCTGGCGGACAATGTCCATGATATTATTTGGACCACCGACAATACATTGAAACCGCAATATGTCAGCCCGTCATTCAGCCATCTCATGGGCTTTCCCCAGGAAGAAGGAATTTCTGCCATTCATAGACATGTTATTCTCACTTCCCCCTTCAGTGTCAGCCATACCTCGATTCTTACCCTCAGTGAAGACCGGCCGCTTCATTGGGAGTCAAAAATTAAAACAGCTAAAGGAGAATATATCTGGGTTGAAAGCATCGCCACACCACTCCCGGGAAACTCCAATCAATTTAATGGGATTATCGGCGTAACCCGCGACATAACTGGAAGAAAGCAAATTGTCCTGGAACTCGAGTCGGCCAAAGAACAGGCCTTCGCCGCCAGCAAGACAAAATCGGAGTTTCTTGCCCATATGAGTCACGAGGTGAGAACCCCGATGAACGGAGTTTTGGGTATGCTACAACTCCTCAATATGACGGAGCTGAATGAAGAGCAACACGACTACGTCAAGACCGCAATGGAATCAGGCAAAAGCCTACTGACCATCATCAATGATATCCTCGACTATTCAAAAATAGAGGCAGGAAAACTGCAGATGACACCGGAGGAGTTCAGGATCAGGGACATAATCAAAACCCTTGCAGCCTCCTTCAAAACTGCCATAGACCCGCGCAGAGTCAAACTCCACTACTTCGTAGCCCCTGAAGTTCCGGAAGCACTCATTGCAGACCACATGCGCATTCGTCAGATCCTCTACAATCTGGTGGGCAATGCCATTAAATTTACCGAGCAAGGAAGCATCAACATCAACTTGCGTACCATTAAAAACATTAATGCCAACCAAGTCATACTGGAGTGCTCCATAGCCGATACCGGAATTGGAATTCCCGGGGATATTGGTGACAAGCTTTTTGAACCCTTTACCCAGATTGATTCAAGGCGGCGAAAAAAAATCCAGGGTACCGGCCTTGGCCTCAGCATTGTCAAACTGTTGGTCATGCAGATGGGCGGTACTGTGCATCTGGAGAGCAACGAGGCAGAAGGGACGACGGTGACCTTCACACTGACCGCCGAGGTCGGATCCCCAAAAGAGACAACGGCCGATACATTGCCCCTCCCTGCCCCACTTCTCACCAGGTCACATCGTCGCCTTTCCACCCTGGTGGTTGAAGATGAGCAAATCAACCAACAGATTCTTCAGGCAATTCTTATCAAACTCGGGCACCGGACAACCATTGCCGACAATGGCTATGTAGCTCTTGATCTTCTTCTCTCTAGTCATTTCGATATTGTTCTCATGGACGTACAAATGCCCGAGATGGATGGCCTGGAGACAACAAAACTCATCAGAACCTCAAAAGAATTTTCCCACATCCACGATATTCCAATCATCGCCCTCACTGCCTATGCAATGGCCGGAGACAAGGAAAAATGCCTGGCTGCGGGTATGACCAGTTACCTGGCAAAACCCGTAGACATCAAGATACTTGAGAACCTTCTGCAAAAATTAACAGCCTCCCCCCCTTTAACAGGCCTTTTATGATGAAAGCTTGCCAAAAAAGAACAGGAGCAGATGACATTTGGCTTTGACAATGAGAGGGAGAGGAATTACTCTTGTTAAGAATATAATTAAATACTGTAACTAAAAACTTGTGTTCCCCTTAACTGATGAGGTTTCGATGAAATCATTTTTGCCAATTGTGGTTATCGGGCTCTTTGTCTGGATTGGTGGAGCGATGACTGCACCACGTTTCATTCAGGCTGCTGATGAAATCCCCAAGATATGGACGCTAGAAGAAGCAGTCAATTTTGCCGTTGCCGGCAACCCAGACAGCACCATTGCAAAAAAACGCATCGAGAAAGCACAGGCGGCAGCGGTGATCGCCAAAGCGACCGACTATCCTCTGATCAATGTATCAGCAGAATATGGCCAAACGAACACCCCAATGTACTCCTTCGGGAACATTCTCAACCAGGGTGCTTTTGACAACTCCATCAACTTTAATGATCCCGGCGTCACCGACAATCTCCAGCTGAAAGCCATGGTTCAGTACCGCATCTATAACGGCGGCCGGGATCTGGCGGAGCACGCAGCTTCGGCAGCACGCATAGATATCTCACAAACTGAACTTATCGCCGTCCATGAACAGCTTGGCTTTGAAGTTGTGAAGGCCTTCCAAAATATCATTCTAGCAGAAAAGATGGTGGCCGTCCGACTCGAAGAGTTATCGGCAATCACCACGGCCGTTCATGTCGGCCGAGCAAGACATGAAGCGGGAAATCTCCTCCGCCAGGATATCCTCAACCTTGAATTGCAGCAAGCCCGGGCAAGTGAAAATCTCATCCAGAGTCGGCATGCCCTGGAAATCGGCAAGCGAAATTTCCTCAATCTCCTAGGCCTGCAGCAAGGGGAGGTGGAGATTGATCCCATCAGTGGCCGAAAACAAAAGTTGCCGGGCAACACCGACTACCGGAATCGCCATGAATTACGGAAGATTGAGGCTATGTACCAGGCCGCCGAAGCTGAGCTGAGAAAGGCTGAAGGCAGTCGGCAACCGACACTCGACGGCTTTGCCGGTTATCAGGTCGATAGCGGATTTATTGAGGATGAAACCGGCGACTCGTGGATGGCCGGCGTCAAGGTTAACTATGCACTCTTTGACGGCCACAAAGCGGCGGCTGAGATATCCTTGGCTCGCGTTAAACTGGAGGAGATTCAAGGACTTAAACTGAAAACCGAACTGACCCTGAACCTTGAGGTACAACAAGCCCTGCTCAACTACAAACAGGCAGAAGAACGCTTAAATGTCACCGACAAAATGGTTGATGTTGCCGAAGAGGTAGGAAGGATCAGTCGGGCCAGGTTCAAAGAAGGCGTCATACTCGCGTCAGAGCTGATTGATCTGGAAACTCGTCTGACCGATGCCCGAGCCAGGCAGCTGAACGCCAGGGCGGGATATCAGGTGGCAATTGCCAACCTTCGCCGGGCAACCGGGGCACCACAGTTTTCTGATAATTAAGCCGTCTTCGAAATAAAGAACAATAGCGAAATACAGCAGAAGGTTCGGGTTATTTCATATGAGCTCCAAACCAAGAGACAAGGAGATTTACCAATGAAGGTCAGACAACTGGTTACCATCATTAATATTGCCACAATCATATTGTTTCTCGGCTGCGACAAGGATGGGGGTAGCGATGGGAAAAAGGTCCGGCAATTAGCCACAGCCAACGTAACCGCCAGCAAGGTGGTAAAACGAATAGCCGGAAATCAGATCGAGGTAGTCGGTACCGTCCAGGCGGTTGAGCAGGCGGTGATATCGGCCAAGATCACCGGCAATGTCATTACTCTCCCCGTCGACCTGGGGTCACGGGTGAAACACGGCGAACTTCTCGCCGAACTCAGCGCCGCTGAAATCTCAGCCCAGGTGCAGGAGGCCAGGGCCCAGCTCGAACAGGCCAAACGCAATCTGGCACGGGAAGAAAATCTACTAAAAAAGAATGCCGCGACTCCGGAAACAGTCAAGGCGCTGAATGATAGCCTGCGAATTGCCGAAGCGGCCCATAAGACAACCTTGACAATGCTTGATTTCACCAGGATTACCGCTCCTTTTACCGGCATCATCACCCGCAAGCTGGTAAGTGTCGGCGATCTGGCAACCCCCGGCAAACCCCTTCTACATATTGAAGAAGAAAACAACCTCCAGGTGCTGACCGATATCCCCGAAGCTATGATCCTGAAAATCACCAAGGGCGACAAGCTGAAAGTTTTTATTCCATCCGTCGACCTCGGACTTGTCGGCACGGTGTCTGAGGTATCCCCCGTCGCTGATCCATCATCCCGCACCTCGCCGATCAAGCTGCGCATTCCCAATAACCCGCAGCTCCGCTCCGGCCAGTTCGCCAGGGTCACCCTGGCCATGGCGCAGGCGGAAACCTTAGCAGTTCCTGCCGGTGCAGTTGTTCCGTTCGGGCAGATGGAGAAAGTCTTTGTCGTCGATGACGGCAAAGCGTGGCTGCGTCTCGTTCGCACCGGCGCCAAGAGTGACCAATACTTGGAGATACTAAGCGGTCTCGCCGAGGGGGAGAATGTTGTCGTTGACGGCAACAACAACCTCGAGGATGGCCAGCCGGTTACCGTGCAATAAACAACGCACACACACTGCTCATCCCTTTATCTCAACAGGGTAATTGCCAATCATGAATACGCCATCATCGCATCCCACAGGTTTTGCCGGACGTCTTGCACAGGCCTTCGTCAACTCGAAACTGACTCCTCTCGGCATTATTGCCTCATTGTTGCTCGGCTTTCTGGCGATCGTATTATTGCCAAGAGAAGAAGAGCCGCAGATCAAGGTGCCGATGATCGATGTCATGGTCGCCATGCCCGGTGCGTCCCCGAAAGAGGTCGAGGAACGGATGACAATCCCCATGGAAAAGCTGCTCTACGAGCTGCCGGGGGTCGAATATATTTATTCCACCTCCATGCCCGGGCAAAGCCTTTTGGTGGTGCGGTTCTATGTTGGGGAGAACCTCGAGACCTCGATCGTCCGGCTGAACCAAAAGTTAGCCACCAATTTCGACCGTATCCCCCACTCGGTGCAGGTACCGCTGATCAAGCCGCATATCATTGATGACGTGCCGATCATGGCCCTGACCTTTCACGGCAAGGCCTATGATCACTTCACCCTGCGGCGAATGGCGGCACAGGTTGACGACGCCATCAAGAGCATCAGCGAGGTGGCGGAAACCAAGCTAATCGGCGGCAACAAAAGGCAGCTGACTATCCGCTTTGACCCATTGCTGCTCGCCTCCAGGAACCTGACGGTGGCCGATTTGGCCCCGAAGATCCAGGCGGTCAACAGCCAGTCGCATTCTGGAGTACTGAAGTCCCTCAACCAGGAAATACAGCTGCAGACAGGCACCTTCCTGCAGAGCGGTGATGAGATCGGCCGTATTGTGGTCGGCGTGTACGGCGGCAAACCGGTGTATCTGAACGAAGTGGCAAAGATCATCGACGGCCCCGCCGAACCGACCGACTATGTGCTGCACAGCGACGGCACGAGCAACAATCCCGAGGCGGCAGTCACCCTGTCGATTGCCAAACGACCGGGGGCAAATGCCGTGTCGGTGGTGAACGATGTGATGAAAATGGTCGACGGACTGAAGGGCAAGCTGATCCCGGCCGACCTTGAGGTGAGCGTCACCCGCGACTACGGAGCTACCGCCTCCGACAAGTCGAACGAACTGCTCCTGCATATGGGCATTGCCGTTTTCGGAGTCGCCCTGCTCATCCTCTTTTTTCTTGGCTGGCGGGAATCGATTGTCGTCATGTTGGCCATCCCTTCGACGCTTGCCCTGACCCTATTGGTTTTTTATCTCTACGGCTATACCTTAAACCGCATCACCCTCTTTGCCCTTATCTTTTCCATAGGCATTCTCGTTGACGATGCCATCGTCGTCGTTGAAAACATAGTTCGGCACCTGCGGTTGCCGGGTAATAAAGGTCGCCCGAAAGTCCAGGTGGCAATCGAAGCAGTTGGCGAGGTCGGCAATCCGACCATCCTCGCCACCTGGGCGGTTATCGCCGCCATCCTGCCGATGGCCTTTGTCGGCGGCCTGATGGGCCCCTATATGCGCCCCATTCCCATTGGATCTTCGGCGGCAATGGTTTTTTCCCTGATTATCGCCTTTACCGTTACCCCCTGGGCGGCAACGCATATTCTCAAAAAATCAGCGGCAGGCGGCGGCCACAGCGATGCCGACGAGGTGCCCAATGACTGGTTCACCCGCATCTACCACAGGATCATGGACCCGCTTCTGGCCCACGGCTTCTGGCGCGTAGTTTTCTTTGCCGTCATCATCTCCCTGCTGCTCGGTGCCTGTTCCATGGTCTACTTCGGCCTCGTCAAGGTGAAGATGCTGCCCTTTGACAATAAGAGCGAATTCCAGGTCATCCTCAATATGCCTGAGGGATCAACCCTGGAACAGACCGCCAGGGTTGCCCTGGAGATGGCCGGGGTCGTCGGCCAGGACCCGGCAGTCACCGATTACCAGATCTATGTCGGCACCGCCTCGCCCTATAATTTCAACGGCCTGGTTCGCCACTACTTTATGCGCAGCGGTCCGACCGTCGCCGACATCCAGGTAAATCTCCTGCCGAAACACGCCCGCAGTCTGCAGAGCCATGATATCGCCACTAGGGTTCGCCCGCCGCTTGCCGAAATTGCTGCCAAATACGGGGCAAACGTGGCGGTAGCAGAAGTGCCGCCCGGCCCACCGGTATTGCAGACCCTGGTCGCCGAGATCTATGGGCCGACCGATGAATCTCGTGTAAAACTGGCCACAAAGGTGAAGGAGATCTTCAGCGGATCGACCGGCGTGGTTGATGTCGATTGGTTCCGCGAGACGGAGCGCAAACGCCGGATCTTTACCGTCGATAAAGAGAAGGCGGCACTGAACGGCATTTCAGAAAAACAGATCACCAGGGCCATCGAGATCGCCGTGCAGGGCTACTCCCTCGACCTCTACCACCAGCCAACCGACAAGGAACCTATCAATATCGTTCTCGAACTTCCGCCGGAATACCGTGCGAGAATAGAATCTATCCTTAACATATCCCTACGCTCGGAGACCAACCCGGGGGGACCTCTGGTGCCCCTGCGTGAGCTGGTGGTAGTTTCCGAACAGCAGGTCGAACAGCCGATCTATCGTAAAAATCTCAAGCCGGTCATCTATGTCACCGGTGACGTGGCCGATGTGGTGGAGAGCCCGGTGTACGCCATTTTTGAAATGAACAAGAAGCTGGCGGCGCTTGATGGCCGGGAATTTGGCGGCAACGAGCAACATGTTGAGATCTACAACCTCAACCAGCCATTCTCGGAAAGCGAACCGGCGATGAAATGGGACGGCGAGTGGCATATCACCCTCGAGGTCTTCCGCGACCTCGGTCTCGCTTTCTGCGTCGTCATGGTGCTTATCTATATGCTCATGGTCGGCTGGTTTAAAAACTATATCACGCCACTGGTGGTCATGGCCGCCATTCCCTTTTCGCTCATCGGCATACTGCCTGCGCACTGGGGATTCGGGGCTTTTTTTACCGCCACTTCAATGATCGGTTTTATGGCAGGTGCGGGCATCGTCGTACGAAACTCGATCATCCTCGTCGACTTTATCGAGCAGCGTATCGGCGAGGGTCAGCCGCTGGCCCAGGCTGTGGTCGATGCCGGGGCCATCCGCTTTCGTCCTATGCTGCTCACAGCCCTTGCGGTAGTTATCGGCGCTTCGGTTATCCTGGCCGATCCGATCTTCCAGGGACTGGCCATTTCACTGATGTTTGGCGAGATTGCCTCTCTTTTGATCAGCCGCATGGCGGTGCCGGTTCTCTATTTTGTTATCAAAAAACACGAACACCATAAGCCTGTAGCGATTTCGGAAAACAAGGAAAAAAACATGGGAGACATATGAACAAAGGCCCGTTCAACCCTTTTGAAGACCGACTAAGTCGGGATATCCGCAATGAAATGTCGGGAGGTCTGGCTGTTGCCGTTGAAACCGGTGATGGAGAAAAGCTTGAAGTGACCATGGTAAAATACCGGCAACAGCCCCTTGCCGAGTGCTATCGAACATATCTCGAAGATCGATGCCGCCGCTACGAGAAGGCTCTCACAGCCATCTCGACCGGAATTACCGATCCGATCCACCGCGGCCTGATACTCTGGGATCTCGGCCTGTTCTTTGAGGTGCACGAGGTGCTGGAACACGCCTGGTATACCGCCCAGGGTGCAATGAAACTCACCCTGCAGGCGCTGATTCGCGCCGCCGGAGTATATATCAAACGGGAATATGGCTATTATGATTCGGCGGCACGTATTGCCGAGAAGGCGGTGCCGGTACTGGAAGAGAATCGGGAACTGCTTGCAAAATATTTTCAACCGGAAAAGCTTATTTCTGTTCTGGCTGCGTCAGAAGTCCCAGCACCTCAGCTCTTAAATACTGACACAAGGGATACTTCCCGGATTTTCGCTATGAAAAAGCTATGATATTAGGGGAAGTGTCCCCAATATGCACCAATATGCAAAAACCTTCTCGACACCGTATTTCGCATCAAGATCAAGGATGGCCAGTTTTTCCTTGACGGTTTTTCTAGTAGTCGCTGCTCCTTGCGCAAAATCAGTTATAAAACCAACAATCAGCATCGCCATCCACACCAGCCGAACAACTCCCGTTTTTTTCATAGCCATATCACTGCAACAATAATTTCAAGATGTCAGTCTTCTGTATCGATCCACAATCTTAACCATATCAAG
>JAHJLI010000089.1 GCA_018821785.1 Pseudomonadota bacterium | reverse complement strand
TAGTATGGGCATGCGAGGTTCCTCTGGTATTTTGTTGTTGGAGAACTACATCTTACCATGATTGGGCCTCGCATTCACTATTATCTTCCTGTTATTACTCATATTACCGAAATTTCTATGAAAAATTGCTCTTGATTTATCGTGTAATATCAAGCAGTTATATTTTGCCGATTTTTCGCTGGATCGCCTTGAATTTGTTCATAATTTTTTGGACGGCTGGAAGACTCGCAGTCAAGTTAGGGAGCTCGTGTGTTCGAGACTCGATTCAGCCTGGTTTTAAAAACGGGAAACTTCAGTTAAGTATATTCGTATATATAAAATAGATAGTTAATCTTTTTTATAAATTTCACCCTGCAGAGAATGTTGCCCGGCACGAAGGATCTTGGTGGCAATGATTTCACCTGGAACACTTTTGACGCTACAGTCATTCAAGTGAACAATGTGGTTGGTGTCGGTTCGCCCCCTCAGCCCATTCGGGGCACATTCTTCAATCATCACTTCTTTGACGGTTCCGATATATTCTCTGTTTCTTTCAAGACTTATCTCGTCCTGCCGACCCTGAAAACGGCGCAGTCTGGCCACCTTCACCCCTTCATCGACTTTATCCAAAAAAGCACTGGCTCTTGTGCCCGACCTGTCGGAGTATTTAAAAGAAAAAGATCCATGAAAACGCACTTTTTCAAGAAGTGTCATGGTCTCCTCAAAATCCTCGTCGTCTTCACCTGGAAAACCGACAATAACATCGGTTGTTAAGGCGATTTCAGGGCAGTATTCATGTAATGTATCAACTTTTTGCAAATATTCACTAATCGTATATTTGCGGTTCATCTTCGCGAGAACTCGATCCGAACCGGACTGTACGGGAAGATGAAACTGCGGGCAGAGGTTTGCAATATCCCTAAAACTGCACATAAGTTCGTCGGTGAGATCCTTGGGATTGGAAGTAGTGAATCGCAAACGAGTCACTCCCTCAATGCGAGATACTACTTTGAGCAGGTCTGTGAAAGTTATTGGTACCTCTGGTTCACCCACAGCGTTAGTCTTTCCGTAGGAATTGACATTCTGGCCAAGAAGAGTAATTTCCCGAACTCCTTCTGCCACCAAAATCTTAACTTCATCAACTATATCAGCAATTCTACGTGATACTTCACGTCCTCTTGTGTAGGGAACAACGCAGTAGGTACAGTAATTATTACAGCCCTGCATTATAGTCACAAATCTACTGCAAGGTCGAGAGGAAGGGGAGGGCTGGTTGTTTTCTGATGTACGCCCAAGGCTTGAGATTTCTGGAAGAAATTGAGGGATTTGATATTTATCATGAAGGTCGGTAATAACTATACTGCCCTCTAGATCGACTCGTTGCAGATGTTTTTCAAGATTATATATTTGTTGCGTACCAAGCACTAAATCAACATGGGGCATTCTTTCTATAATCCTCGCCCCCTCCTGTTGCGCCACACAACCAGCTACGCAGATCTTCATTGATGGTTTATTCTTCTTGGCTTTCCTTAGATACCCCAATAAACTCAGAACCTTTTGTTCGGCCTTGGCACGAATTGAGCACG
Organism: Pseudomonadota bacterium; assembly: GCA_018821785.1. GTDB lineage: Bacteria > Desulfobacterota > Desulfobulbia > Desulfobulbales > Desulfocapsaceae > Desulforhopalus_A. Next base: position 5,905 of record JAHJLI010000089.1, on the reverse strand, counting down.
TGTTGACTATAACCAGATCCGCCTCTTGATAATTCATGCTTTCGATATAGCCAAAACTCGATAAAGTTTGGGCCATAATCTCCGAATCTCTTTCGTTCATCTGACAGCCGAATGTCTTGATGTAAAAAACCTTTTGCGCCATATTTACAGTATTTTCCATTTATTTATAGGAACTTACATTGGTCAAGTTTTTAGCAATAGCAGCCATTAGTCCGAAGAACTCTCTGGCCGTGTCTTGAGAATATCTGACGACGACAATACCAGCCGAGCAGTCGAAGGCAGAAAGGATTGCCAGATTATCATATCCCTCTAGGATAAATTTCAAATAATGAAATCGCCCAGGTGATATTCTCAGGTAAACTTTAGCAAGTCTCTGATCTGTCATTGCCTAGACCGAAATGGAAAAATCAACATCTTGCATTTGCTTGGAATTTTTTTCAAGGAGAGGGTTCACCACTTCTTGAAGAAATTCTTCTGTTTGTTCCTTTGCCCTGCCGGTAAATTGAGAGTAGTTACTGACCATCGCAACGAGTTCCTCGATAGAGAAAGGGATGTTCTCATCGGCTGCAAGTCGAAAAAGCAGATCATTATCCTTTCCTTCTACTTTCACCACAGTGCCGGCAGCAATTGAGTGTTCTTTTACGATTTCGTGCATCTCTTGACGACTTTTCCCTTTTTCTACCGCCCCCATAAGGATTTTTTCTGTAACCATAAAGGGAAGTTCAGCAACAAGATGTTTTTTAATTTGTTCCGGAAAAACAACCATATCAGACGTTATATTAGCAAACAGCTTTAATATTGCATCAGCCAATAAAAAGCATTGAGGAATATCCATTCTTCTGATTGCCGAATCATCCAAGGTTCTCTCAAACCATTGATTACTGTAGGTGGCTGCAAAATTCTGCGGCAAATTCATCAATTTCCGTGCCAACCCCGTCAATCTTTCAGAACGCATAGGATTTCTTTTATAAGCCATAGCGGATGATCCCGTCTGGTTTTTTTCAAAAGGTTCTTCCTGAACCTTGAGATTGGAGAGCAACCGCAAATCAACTGCAAACTTGTGGGCGGTAGCACCTATACCTGCGAGGGTTTCTGAGAGTTTCATATCCAGTTTTCGTGTGTATGTCTGCCCAGTTACGCTAAATGTTGATGTAAATCCGAGCTTTTCGGCAACCAGTTGATCAAGTTGCCGAACCTTTCGATGATCACCCTTAAAAAGATCGAGAAAGGTAGCCTGGGTGCCAACTGTTCCTTTTGCACCTCGAGCCTTCACTTGCAAAAGGTAATTGTCAATGTACTCAAGGTCCATCATAAGATCTTGAATATAAAGTGTATTTCTCTTGCCAACCGTTGTCGGTTGGGCTGGTTGATAATGAGTAAACCCAAGAGTCGCAATGCCCTTAAATTTTTCACAAAAAATCGAGAGATTCTTGATAACGTGAAGAACTGCAGCACGAATTTGCATCATGGCCAATTTTTGCAGTACGAGATCTGTATTGCACACCACAAATTGAGAAGTTGCCCCAAGGTGAATTATTCTAGCAGCCTTTGGACATTTTAATCCAAATTCAAAAACATGAGCCATTACGTCATGGCGAATTTCTTTCTCTTTTTTTGAAGCGATTTCATAGTCAATGTTTTCAACATTGGCACGCATCTCAAACAGCATTTCTTCAGTGACAAGATCAGTCAATCCCAGTTCATGTTGTGCCTCTGCTAAGGCAAGCCAGCATTTTCGCCATGTAGTAAACCGAGTCTTTTCTGAAAAAAGCTGTTGCATCGAGAGACTGGTGTAACGACTTACAAGTGGATCTTGATAGATTTCCCGGGACATAAAAGCTCCGACAATAATTTAATTATTATTTCCAACCACATGTTTTTCTGTAGTTTATATGGTTGAGCGAATGTTGTCGATTAATCTAAAAATATCATAACCCGGTGGTTATAGCATTATTCTAAGAAGAAATAAACGGAGATGACCTCATGAACTGCTACAAATCACCAAATTACTGCAATATTTACTATGTCGCATAATGTATATTATGTTTACTAAAATATTAAGTTAACATAATAGATAGTTATCTACAAAGTCATGTGTCTCCCGGGACTTTGTGGCGCCCTATCACTTCCCTTGATAAATTGGGTGAAAATATTGAAAGGACTAATAGAAGAAATTCAACAGACGAGGCAATTCAAAATACTGTTATTTGAAACAGTAATCTAATGCAGGAAAAGACTAGCTAATACGGGATTGTCATTCACACATCAATCACCCTCACCTGCCAACTGACATTTCCTCGAAAACGGTTTATGGTTGGTGTATAGACCATTGTTCTCTCAGAATCTTTTTGTACATCGTTGATTTTGTTTCCCAAGCTGAAACCTATGCCTTTGTGGTTTGCATACTTGCCACGAATCGTCAACTGAAGATGCTCTGAGGTTTTACCCACCACTCGCGAATCAACTATTCTGGCTTGATTATCTTGAAATATAGGCTGTAAATTACCAGGACCGAAGGGCTCAAGGAGTTTCATGAAATCTAAATAAGCATCTGACATAATATTTTCTACTGAACATTCAATATCATACCGTATTTTTTTTCTAATTCTATGCCATTGCCATTTTTCTTTGGCAATGGCTGAAAATCTTGACGAGAAATCTGCAAAATTCGCAGCCGTAACCGTTAAACCAGCTGCCATTTCATGACCACCAAAGCGCTCAATCCATTCAGAACAAGCTTTGAGCATTTCTAAGATAGAAATGCCTTCGATAGACCTTGCAGAGCCAACATAACTCAAAGATTTGTCTGGCGATTCTTTTTCTGCGAAAACCAGTGCGGGGACACCATAAACCTCAACCAGTTTGGAGGCAACTATGCCTACCACTCCTTGGTGCAGTAAGCCTCGAGCAATTACACATTTATCTTGATCAACCCGAGACGCAGAGATTTTAGATAATGTTTTTTCTAGATTATCAGCACATATTCTCTTTCTTTCGTTATTAAAAGCAGTTAATATTCCTGCCAACCTCTTTGCTTTTTTTCGATCCGATTCCGTCAAAAGTGTAACCACCAAGTCACTTTGCCCGAGCCTTCCAGCTGCATTTATTTTTGGACCAATAACGTAGCCGATGTCCTCTGAGAGGATAACCCCTCCAGCAATATCGCAGGAAGAAAGAATCTCCTGCAAGCCCGCAAAATTTGAACAAACAAGTGCTTCCATGCCTGCTCTAACGAGAATTCGATTGGTAGTTGTTAAATCAACTACATCGGCAATAGTCCCAAGTGCCACAAAAGCTAGATATTGCTTGAGGTTTATATTTTCCGCAATCGCTTTGAATTTTTTTTTATTCGTGAGTTCTGCCCTTATACCAGCGACCAAATAGAAAGCCACCCCTACACCGGCTAACTGCTCCCGGTGAAAACCGCATGTTGGAGTGGAAGGATTCAGGATTAAACATATAGGTAGATTATATTCAGGAAGATTATGGTGATCGGTCACGATAACCGTCCCCCCCATTTCCTTTATTCGGGCAATTTCCGATCCGTTAGAAATACCGCAATCAACTGTTATTAAAAGAAAATCATCACTTAATAAAGAACCCCTGTGGCGCTGAAACCAGTCAATGTTAAGGCCATAGCCTTCAAGTAATCTGTTGGGGATATGCCAGGACACTTCTACCCCGCACTCCCGGAAGAAATTCACCAGCAGGGCAGTTCCTGTTGTGCCATCGACATCATAATCCCCCCAAATTACAATCTGTTTTCCGGCAGTCATGTATTCAACTACCAGATGCGCAGCCTCGACCAGATTCTGCATTTTTCCTGGCATCGGCAGATCGGCAAGGCGCGGAAATAGAAATCGCTCAAGAGCCTCATCCCCTTCAACTCCCCGTTTTTTTAAAAAATCAATAAAAATAGGCGGAATTTGCAGTTTGTTGGGCGTCAGGTTGCTCGGTAAATTGTCGATCATTTTGGCGTTCATTGCTGTTTTTTGACCATCCATTGATCGACAAACTGGACAATTCTCGCCGGTTCATTTATTTGAAACCATTGCAAATCTACCATCTTTGTAAACCATGTATATTGTCTTTTTGCATACCTCCTGGTATCTCTCGCCAGGAGACGCATCATTTCTTCGAAAGACCATCCCCCTTCTAAATAGTTGATCATATGACGATAGCCTATTGAACCAAGGGACTTCATAGACCTGTTATATCCCATCGCAAGAAGTTTTCGAACTTCTTCTTCAAGACCGTTGTCGATCATATTTTGACAACGCATGTTGATCCGAGCATAAAGTTGCTCTCGATCACAGGTCAGCCCAATCTTGATAAGATTGGTAAAAACTGTTTTCGGAGATGCCTTACGTTGTTCTTCCAGGTGTTCTGACCAAGGAATGCCTGAAATATAAAATATTTCTAACGCACGCAACAGTCTATGGGAATCATTGTAATTTATTCTTTCAGCGGAAATACGGTCTATTGTGATGAGTTCTTCGTAAAGTTTCGAGAATCCTTCAGTGGCCAGGCGTCGATGTAATTCTTGCCTTACTTGTTCGTCGGCAGGGGCGCCAGGAAAAATTCCATACAAAAGAGAGCGTAAATATAAACCTGTTCCCCCGGTCAATAGCGGCAACTTGCCACGACTGTGAATATCTCGAATTGCCTTTAGAGCATCGGTGGTAAAGCATGCCGCATCATAATTCTCACTCGGATCAACGATATCGATCAAATGATGACTGATGCCTCTCCTCTCCTCCGCAGTTACTTTAGCCGTTCCGATATCCATGTACCTATAAACCTGCATGGAATCAACACTGACAATTTCGCAACCATAGCGATCGGCAAGAGTCAACGATAAAGATGTTTTCCCGATCGCTGTCGGCCCAACCAGAACGAGCAAGGGTTGGTTGATAATTTCTCTATTCACTTTGCCTTATCAAAGACCAATTTGGTCGCTAAAGAATTCGCTTTTTTACCGCCAATCCCGGGAATCCTCTGAAAATCGCCAATATCATGAATTGGCCCAACTTTATCCCGATGGGTCACAATACTTTCGGCAAGGATCGGGCCAATACCTTTTATGGTCATGAGCAACTCCTTGTCAGCGCTGTTAATCGGCAGAGGAAGAAAGAAGAACGGATAATATTGAAGTGGCAGCGATTCTATCTGTTGGGTTATTTCTTTCCCCTCCTGAAGGTAAAGTAGTTTCTCATTAGTTATATTTAACATCATGTTATTACATGTGTATTTATTAATAGTAAAATTCAGGTAGTGACTGAGACTCGAAAGCAACAAAAGGGAAATAAACAAAAAAACAAGAATCAATCGCTCATCATTTTGCTGCTCTGCTCCTGTTTCAGACAAATCGAAATGCATGGCTATATCACATTATAGAGAGTGCATTGTAACAGTAAAAACGTGATGGCTGAAAATTGGCAAATCTATCCGGCAGTGATAAAAATGCAATGTTTTTGACGACTGTTTACAGACCCCACCTTTTTTCGTTGTTTCGCTGCCTTTTTGAGGGTATATACCTTTGTTTTGAATTCTTTTCACTTCTGTAGCAAAAACCGGCATGACTACTTCCCTATCGTTTAACATCGTCCTGGTAGAACCCGAGATCCCTCCCAATACCGGCTCCATAGCAAGGCTATGCGGTGCAACAAACACCGTCCTGCACCTGGTGCACCCCTTGGGTTTTTCGACAGATGACAAACACCTAAAAAGAGCAGGCCTTGATTATTGGAAGCACGTTGCCATTCATCATTGGCCAAGCTTTTATGATTTTCTATCGGCACAGGATGAACGGCACCTCTTTTTCTTTACCACGAAGGTTACAAGAGAATATACTACAGCCCGGTTCAAACCGGGATGTTTTTTAATTTTTGGCAAAGAAACAAAG
>JAHJLI010000088.1 GCA_018821785.1 Pseudomonadota bacterium | reverse complement strand
GCGGTTCCTGCTTTCTACCCACTCACTCAGGCAATAGCAGAGGTTTTCTCATTCTCCTTGGCTGTCTCTTTCTCATGAAATGTAACGCAAGTTGAGAATTTCGGCCGATTCTCAGGGCGTCGGGATAGAGAATCTATAACACTCTCCCAAAAGTGACGTTGACCATTGATCGTCCGAGACTCACTCAGGATGACGTCAGGAAGCTCCAGGCCGCTCAAAACACAAAAAAGGCCAGCGAAGAATAACAGAGCACGGCAATGCGGGCTGTTTCGAGAGAGCTGCCAGCAACAATAAGGCAGATTAAGGCTAAGAAAAGGAAGGCGGTGTGCTGACCTAACCCTTCACATTGAAACAAGGCTCTATGGTTCCCGAAAAAACGGCTGTTGGAAAGAATACAGATAGGAGCGCGCAGGGTATCCACGTCATGGTCAAGCCCATCGGCCCGGTCTGCAACCTGAACTGCGAGTACTGCTTTTATCTGGAGAAACAGTGTCTCTTTGGAGCCGGCAAGCAGTGTCGAATGTCTGACGAGGTTCTCTCCACTTTCATTACCAATTACATTACAAGCCAGCCTACACCGATTGTCGAGTTTGTCTGGCAGGGTGGTGAGCCTACCCTCTTGGGAATCGATTTCTTCAGGCGTGTCCTTGAATTGCAAAGGCCCTTTGTCAGCTTCAAAAATATCTCCAATTCCCTGCAGACAAACGGTACTCTTCTCACCAATGAATGGTGCTCTTTTCTTCGGAAAAACAGGTTCATGGTTGGCATAAGCCTTGATGGCCCGGAGGAAGTCCATGACACCTATCGTCGCGACAGGGCCGGCAAAGGGAGTTTTGCTAGGGCGATGCGAGGTCTGCGTTTGCTGCAGAAACATCATGTCGAATATAACGTGCTGGCCTGCGTCGCCCAGCGGACAGCTCAACAACCGCTGGATGTGTATCGATTCTTGCGGGAGCAGGGGGTTGAATTCATGCAATTCGTGCCGGTGGTGGAGCGGAGAACTGTTCCGTGCTCCATCGCTCACGGTCTTTGCCTGGCGGGACCAGCCGTGCTTGACAGGAAAGAAACACATGGCGAGATCACCCCGTGGAGTGTAATTCCCAGTGAATACGGTGCATTCCTGGTTACAGTGTACGAGGAATGGGTCCGCCATGATGTGGGCACTGTCTTTGTAATGAACTTTGAGTGGGCCCTCAATACCTGGATTGGTAACCCTTCGCCGGTCTGCGTTCACGCCCAGCAGTGCGGCCGAGCCCTGGTGCTGGAGCACAACGGCGATGTCTATGCCTGCGATCACTGCGTGTATCCCGAATTCCGGCTTGGCAATGTCAGGACTGACTCGCTGTTGACCCTGACCGAACGATCCCTGCAATCGGGTTTTGGCAGTAATAAGGATGCCTCTCTACCGCAGCAGTGCAAAGAGTGTGAAGTGCTGGTTTCCTGCCGCGGGGGGTGTCCTAAACACCGTTTTGCCGAGTCTTGTTCCGGGGAGCCGGGCCTCCACTATCTCTGCGAAGGATATCGAAAATTTTTTCTGCATATTCGCAAATATCAGCGAGCAATGACTACACTCCTAGAAAACAATCTCCCCATCTCGCTTGTAATGGAGGCTGTCAAGGGACCTCTGGTGATAAAGAGACAGGCGTCGCAAAGGAACTCAATTTGATAGGCAGTCGTGACTGCCTATCATCGTCAGAGACCCATCCAATGGATTTTTGCGGGATTCATCTTTCAGTAGAAATTGGTTTGATACGGCAAGATTCAATTTGAAAACACGCCTCATAGGTTAACCTTCAAAAGATCATTACTGCAAAAGTGATGAGAAAACGCACTTCCTGAACGTCTTGGCATACAGAATCATTCTCCCTTCTCCTCCTCTTAGACAACAAGTCGTCAATTAACACGGGGGGCATTTACAACAGATGTAGAAAATAGTTGGAGCAAAACTTGATTGAGGACAACCATTTTTTCAATGGCCCCTTCTCGATTCTGCCAAATCTCTCTAAGGTTTCATGTCTAAGAGTGCTTATTTTTTGTAGCCGATCTTTTTGTGAAAACTGCGAATAAAGCCTCCCTTTTTCCCGTATGTCAAGGCGAAACGAACCTTGAAAGGTTCAAATTTCAACCACCAGGAGATCTTAAGGATGGCGTTGAAGATACCCTTTCTAAGATGCATGATTACCGGCATGTCTTTTTCGATACAGGCGTGATGGATCGCAACTTTCACTAATTCGTTTTCAATGAAATCCGGTTCACGGCCCATTCGAACAAAATATTGTTTGTTTTCGATGTGTTCTCTGTTTTCATAGACATTTGTCCGTCCGGAAGCCACAATGGCCACCACGGTGATTTGGTGAACTCGCACGATTTTCTTGCCGGCTGCCCGAACCCTGAACAGCCAATCCTGGGAAGGTGCCAGGAGGCACTGCGAATAATGTTTCCACTGTCCGATCTCACAGGTGAGTTGTTTTTTGAAAAACCAGAATGAGGCGGGTAACCATGAAAACGGTTTATTGGGATCGCCATTAAAATCAGCACACAGTAGCCTGTTTTTTCCCTGTGGCCAGATGGCAAGCCCCAGTGGATGGACAAAATCCGCCCCCGATCTCTCAAGTGCTTCCAAACAGAGTTGCAAATGGTTTGGCATCCATAAATCGTCATGGCTCAAAAAAGCAATATACTGGCCTCTGGCATGGAGGACGCCCTCATTGTTAGGGCCGCACTGATCCCCAACATTTTCCTTGAGGTTAAAAAAACGAATTCGAGGGTCATGAAAACTCTCCACAACCTCCTTGGTGTTGTCGGTACAGGCGTCACCGACAACGAGTAATTCCCAGTCGAGAAAAGTCTGTCCGAGTAGGCTGGAAATGGTATAGCCGAGAATATTTGCGCGATTATATGTTGCCGTTATAACGGAGACTTTAGGCATTTCCCATGCCTTTAAAGAATATGGGGAAACATAAAATCGCTTCCCATGTGCGTTCGATATTCCTGATCACTGGCAATCTTCCCTGCTATCAGATTCTCCATGGTATGACTGTAGAGAGTGCCTCTATGCCGACTCCTGATTGCCTGATAGGTGAGGCTTTTAACCGATGTGATACGTTTGAGGCGATCCTGGTGCCAGAGAAAACCCTTGTCCATTGTTCCGTTGAGATCGGACAAGACATGACTGGGTTGATATTTCACCTCCGGCGCCAGATAATTCAAGCCATCTGCGCCAACCACCATCAGGAAATGTGCGGCGTGATATGCATTGAAAAAAAGCTGATCATCCAGGTATCTTTCGGGGAAAACATGGATGTCAAAACCGTTGTTGAGAGATTCTTTGTATTGGTTCACCCTCTGGACGACGCCACTTTGGAGAACTTGACGTGGGGTACCCTCCCGCCAATGGGTGCAAGCAGGGTGGAAGTATACCCAGTGTCCGCCTGCCTGCCTGCCTGACTCTTTCGGCTTCTGCCGCGAGCGAATTGGAATTTTCGGCGGATGTTAAAATGCTCACTCCGATTTTAAGCGGGCTTTTTCGCCGCTCGATCTGAAGGCGCAGATCACGCATCCGTAGAAAGGTCACCGCCAGATCAGCGCAGGTTTCAGGTCCTCGGTCATACAGGGAGAGACGGATTGTGGATGCGTACTCCAGGAGGGCCTCCGCAACAGTATCCTTGGCCAAAAATGATCCATTGGTTACCACCGCGATGTCAATAAATCCACGGCGTTTAGCCATTTGAAGTACGCGAGGGAAAAGTGGTGACATGGTTGGCTCGCCGCCGGTCAGCAGCAGCCCTCGGGTTTGGCCATCTAAACTGCCAAACAGATGGTCGATGAACGCGATGTCTAGATGATTGTTCATTGAACTTCGTGCGCTGGGACAGTCCTTGCACTTTCTCGAGCAAGCGTTGGTGATATCCAACTCCAGGGTGGCGGGGAATATATTTTCACCTCTCAGATACTCCGCAACCTTTTTTTGGTGAAACAAGAGTTTTTGAGGAGATACGACCTTTTTCATTTTCAGCTTTCACCTCATTTTCAATATGTCGGTTGAGTTGCCAGAACAGAGAACGAGTCGCATCCAACAGTATAAAGTAAATTGCGATATTCTCATAAAATTTTAAAATCAGGCCGTCCCAGCTGTTTTCTGATCCATCGATTCAAGAGCCACTGACGTGTGTTTTTATCATGGAGATCTGTGCATCCTCGGCAGTCATCAGGCGGTTGACTGCGAGCGTGGGAGCGGCGCAGCTCCTGATAGGCATGATTATGCCAAATATCCATTAGCGGAACTTCATTGATATTTCCCATCAGGAGTTCCCCCTGATAATTTCGACAGCAAGCAGACACACGGCCATCCCACAAGATGGTTGGTGCGTTCCATAGCCATTGGCAGGGCAGTTGCTTCTTTGTTGAATAATATTGAAAACCGAAAAATTTTTCACTCAGTCGGGAGGGTAGGTTGTTATTCGCCTGATTATTCAACGGCTTAAAAACAATTTCGTCGACGATGTCCTGGGCGACATTCTCGATACCCTTGGTGTCACCCGCTTGAAGCCACACCTTGCTATGGACACTGCCCCGCAAATACATCGGGATAAGTACATTCACGAAATTCATTTCCAAAAAGACGAAATGTATTTCTAAGGTACATTGCTGCTGCTTGATGCGGGCGAACACGGGCCCAAGTGTTTTATTGAGAAAGTCGCAGAAGCTGTGGGGATGACTACTCGAAGCCTCGAACATCAAAAAAAACGATTTGTTGAGGAAGGCTTTTCCGTGGCTATAGAACGTAAGGAACGTCTTATTCTGCCAAGAGAAATCCAGTTTGGCGCAACAACGACATTGAAAGCCGTTTTTCCATGCCTGGGCCATTATTTTCTAGGCCGATCACCCGAACCCTTGATGGGGTTAAGGTCGATTTCACCGATCTCAGGAAAGTCGGCAACCAGGCGTCCGAGACGGACAAGAAAGTCGACCAGCACCTCGACATTGATTCCTTGAGCGCCACGCACACCGTCAAGCAGTGGCCGACTGAGAATTCCGTCGATCATCTGCCGGGCTTCAGATGGCGCAAGAGGTGCCAGGGCGAATTTTATTTCTTAAAATACTTCGGCGTGAATACCACCCAGGCCGAACATAACCAAATGGCCAAAATCCCCTTCCTGACAGGCCCCAAGAATGACCTCCAGGCAGTCGATCGTCGGTTGGAGCAGCACTCCTGTCGCCTCGTCGATGGCCATGAGTTCCGACCAGGTATGCGATGCCATTTCCTTATCTTGGATACCGAGGCGTACTCCGCCGACATCCGTTTTATGGAGCGGACCGATCACCTTCATGGCGAGCGGGAAACCTATCCTCTGACATTCTTCAGCGAGATGCTCTTTGTTAAATACCTCACGTTGTTCGGGGAGTCGGAAACCGGCAGCACGGAGTACCTGCTTTATGGTTGCAGGGTCAAGAGCACTCTTCTGACCCCTAAGCGCCTGTTTGATTTCCACTTCATTATAATTTGATGGGCTATCTATGCTATCAACCGGTGCAAACCAATCTACGACTTTGCCACCAGAACCGGCACCACTCACGGCAGGAAAAAGGGCCGCTCGCTGGATCCGGTACTGGGCCTGACAGGATTCGACATTGAGGGGGCGGTCTGACGGAGATCGTGGTTGTTAGCAAGAGCATCAGTTATGAGTTTTTGCAGGGTCTGATCAGTGAAGTATTCACGCCAGTCAGGTTCGACCTGCGCCTGATGCGCAGCGACCGAAGATGCGGGCAGACTGACAACCGGCGGCATCTCTGTCTTTACGTACCGAGGCGCAAGAGAGCGTCCATGCATGGCAAGAACCAGCAGTTCCGCAGTAAGTTGAAATATTCTTCAGTTCGTATTATGTGATTCCTCCTCAATCGCTACAGGGGTCTCCTGTCGGTTGCGGCGTCTGGTGAACAACCGAATCACCACGACGAAAAACAAAGGGATGAAAAAGATGGCCAGCGCCGTCGCTGACAGCATTCCCCCCAAAACGCCGGTGCCGATCGCATGCCTGCTGTTCACCCCGGCGCCGGTGCTGATGGCAAGCGGCAGAACACCCAGCATGAAGGCAAGCGAGGTCATCAGAATGGGCCGTAGCCGCTGACGGCAGGCCTTGAGCGTAGCCTCGACCAGATCACGGCCCTTGTCGTAGCGCCGTTTGGCAAATTCAACAATGAGGATGGCGTTTTTAGCCGAAAGTCCTATGGTCGTGAGTAGACCGACCTGGAAGTAAACGTCGTTTTCGAGCCCCCTGGTATAGGTAGCCAGCAGTGCCCCCAATACGCCGATGGGCACGGCCAGCATGACCGAGAATGGTACCGACCAGCTTTCATAGAGGGCGGCAAGCGATAGAAAGACAACCATGAGCGAAAGGGCATATAATCCGGGTGCCTGGGTGCCGGCCTGCTGTTCCTGGAATGATGATGCGGTCCATTCGTAGCCGATACCGGCCGGAAGTTTCGCTACCATGTCACCAATTATCTGCATGGCATAACCGCTTGATTTTCCAGCCGCAGCTTCGCCGACAATCTCAACTGCCGGATTGCCGTTATAACGCTCAAGACGTGGAGAGCCAAAGCTCCATTTGCCGCGAATAAAAGTAGAGAACGGCACCATCTCGCTCTTGTTGTTGCGGACATACCAGAGATCCAAGTCTTCCGGTTGCATGCGAAAAGGAGCATCGGCCTGGACATAGACCTTTTTTACCCGACCCTGATGAAGGAAGTCGTTGACATAGCTTGAACCCCAGGCCATGGAAAGAGTCGAGTTGAGATCGGCAATACTGACTCCCAGGGCCATGGCCTTTTCGTAGTCGATGTCCAGGTTGTACTGCGGATTATCCTCCATGCCGTTCGGTCGGACGCGGGTTAGATCGTGACTTTGGGCAGCCATTCCCAGCAGCTGATTTCGTGCCGCGACAAGTTTTTCATGGCCCAGTCCACCACGATCCTGAAGAAATAAGTCGAAACCCGTCGAGGTGCCGAGCGCCGGAATGGCCGGAAGGTTGAAAGCAAAGACCATCGCTTCCTTGATCTGGGAGAAAGAACCCATCGCCCGGCCTATGACGGCCTTGACCGACTGCTGGGGACTGCTCCTCTCTTTCCAATCTCTTAGCTGGGCGAAGACCATACCGATATTTTGACCCTGACCGGCAAAGCTGAAGCCGGCAACGGCGAAAGCCGACTTGACGTTGGCGGCCTCCTTGGTGAGATAATGATCGCGCACGGTATTCAAGACCTTCTGGGTACGCTCAAGCGTCGCCCCGGCAGGCAGTTGCACCAGAGTGAGAAAGACGCCCTGGTCCTCTTCGGGGATAAAAGATGTCGGCAGCTTGGTGAAGAGAAAGGCAGTGCCGCCGATTAAGAGCAGGTAGACGAGAGTAAAGCGACCGGTGCGTTGCAGAACATAGCCCACGCCGCTGCGATAGCGGTCGGCATTCTTTTCAAAAAAGCGGTTGAACCAGCCGAAGAAACCACGTTTGTGGCCATGTGCTCCTTTTTTTACTGGTTTCAGCAGGGTAGCACAAAGAGCCGGAGTAAGGATGAGTGCAACCAGCACCGACAGGGTCATGGCTGAGACGATGGTCAATGAAAACTGCCGGTAGATCGCCCCGGTAGATCCGCCGAAAAAAGCCATCGGTACAAAGACCGCGGAGAGTACGAGGGCGATGCCGATCAGGGCACCGGTGATCTGGTCCATGGATTTGCGGGTCGCTTCAAGGGGAGAGAGCCCCTCCTCGCTCATAATCCGTTCGACGTTTTCAACAACGACGATGGCATCGTCGACCAGTAGACCAATGGCCAGGACCAGGCCGAACATGGTCATGGTGTTGATCGAATAGCCGAAGGCCGACATGACGCCGAAGGTGCCGAGCAGGACAACCGGCACGGCGATAGTGGGAATGAGTGTTGCCCGAAAATTCTGAAGAAACAGGTACATGACGAGGAAGACCAGGATGATCGCCTCAATCAGGGTCTTCACCACCTCATAGATTGAAATCTTGATGAAGGTGGTGGTGTCATAGGGATAGACCACCTTGACCCCTGCTGGGAAATAGGGCTCCAGCTGGGTAATTTTCGCCTTCACCGCATCGGCGGTGG
>JAHJLI010000087.1 GCA_018821785.1 Pseudomonadota bacterium | reverse complement strand
TACGTGTGACCAGATCCGGTAATCGACAGACTGCCAGGGGCAATACCCCGGCAAAAATTCAACTGCTTGCCGGTTGCCATAGCAAAACTCGGCACAGATATCGAGTGCGAGACACCCGCACCTATAACCGGACCGGCTTCGCCGATAGACAGATCAGTGACCGGGCTCTCACCCTGGGCGGACGGTACCAAATGGGTGAAAATCGAGTTGACATTGATGGCGATATCGCCTGCATTAATGGCCGCTGTCGGCAGCATGACGCCGTAATATTTCGAGGCGTCAGAAACCACGGTTGTATAGCCAGAGGTGGCGAGTGCATCGTTTTTGCTGATCTCTTTGCCGATAAAGGTGTATCGCAAAGGGTCACCAATATCGATGCGCATGATCTCGCGATTAAATGTCTGGGCAATGCTACTGTATTCCCCAGCATCAACGGAAAACTCGGTGCTGGTTTTTTCAACCCCGGTGATTCGCACATACTGCGACTGCTCGTTGCCAAGGCCCTTGTTATTGAAGAGACAGAGCACAGAGCCGATATCAGGATTAGGCGTGCCTTTGATGCAAAAAAGAAGAATCGACCGCGCCCCGGCAGGCTGATCGCCCCACAGCCAGCCCTGAAACCGCGGGCCGACGGTGACGTATGACTCAACACGGTCGCGGGCGGCATCCCTTTCGTCATGCGGATCGCCTGTTGCGAACATACACACCGAGACATTGGCGTCCTCGGCAGGCAGCGACAGTATGACATGGGCTCCGGAGTAAGCGTCCTGGTTGTCGGTTTGCACGCTGACAAAGGCTTTCCGCAAACTGACACGACCATAAACGCGATCAAGTCGAGAGATATCCGGGAAAAGATTATTGACATTGCCGTCGACGATCTCGACCCCGGTCATACGTCCGCCGCCGTCGTCATTGTCGGTCAGCCTTTGACTGGCCATGAGCTTGATGTTTTCTGTTAAAATTGCCATGATTGCAAAAATCTCCTAAAGGTTTTCCGACAACATCAGAAAGCGCAGGGCCCGCAAATAATAATAATCGGTGGCGGCAGGCGGGCTGATCCGCACCACCGGCACGGCGTCAAGCGGTTTGCCTTCATGGCGAAACATGACTTGAAAGCTGCGGGTATCAATGATCAGGGTCATAACCTTGCCGGGGTCGGCGGCCAGGGCCATGAGTGCCAGGGTCGTCGTGCGAGTGATCCAGGCGGTCGACTCGTCACCGACCAGGGTGATTGGTCGCCCGGCAAGTTTGGTTGCCAGGTCGACAAGCAGAGCGCCGGTGGTCGAATATTCGGTTGATTGATCGACAGGGGTCCAGTCGGTTTCATCTTCCCACCATAGATCTGTTGGCAGGGTGATAGTATCCAGGCTTATCATGCGGCATTCATCCCGGCTTGCGCCAAAAGGTTCAGGAGCGCCTCGACATCGCTTTCGCTGCCGCGCAGAGATCCGCCTTGAAATTTTAATTCATGGACCTTATCGACCCGCTGGCCGCCTGTTTTGCCTGCGCTTTTGTCAGTACCAGCACCACCGGCAACCGCCGCCAGCTGGCCACGGATTCTCGATGACAGATCGCCAAACAGATCGAGGCCGGACATAGAGGACATGGCCGTTTTGGCCGTTGCCTGCTGCAGGGCTTTGGCTATCTCTATGCCCAATAGCCCTGCGGACTTGACGCCGCTGTAGGCGGTGCGGTCGGCGGCCCTTTCGCCGATATTGCCAGCGCCGCCTCTTAAACCTTCATAGAGCCCGGAGGCTTTATCGGCCAGGGCTTTGGCTTTTTCGGAGTCGCCGACCGCCATGGCAACCTTGGCCGCTTTTTCGTATTCTTTGGCTTCTTTTAATTTTCTGCGCCATTGCGATTCCTCAGAGCCTTTTTTGTCAAAGCTGCTCAGTTTTTCGGCAAGTGATTCTTCCCGGCCATTGATCTCGGCATAGATCGACTTGATCCGGTCGGCGTATAGCTGCCAAGCACTCTTGGTTTTTTCAACCGCCTGAACCTCTGCCTGCGCCAGATCCGCCGCACCCTTTTTGGCATCGGCAATGCGCTCGTCGTTGGCCTTTTTACGGTCGGCTGTATCTTTGGCATGCGCCTTTTGCCTGGCGTCAAATTCTGCCGCGTCGGCTTTTTTGCGGGCCTCAATCTCGGCCGGATCGCTGGCCTTTGGTCCGACTTGCTTCGGGGCATCTAATAATTTTTGATTAGCGTCCTTTGTTTTCTGCTGGTCGGTGAGCATCCTGGCGAGAGTCGCCAGGAATTTGGATGTATCACCCACGCCCCTGAATCTATCAGGACCTTTCTTGCTGAAATAGTCGTATTCGGTTTTTGGAGTGGTGGCGATTTTAGACAATAACGCCCGGTCTTCTTTCGAGAGGCTTTGCCATTCCTGATCGGACAATTCGCCGCCGTGCGCCGAGGCCTTGGGGTCCACCTTGCCACCCCGACCGCCGCCTGATCTGCGCTTGCGCCTCGGGGTTTTGATTTCGGTTATAGAATTGTCCTGGTTCGCCTGAATCTCTATATTAGCGCGTTCTTCTGCGGCATCAGCGGCCTTGGTTGCGGCTTGCGCTTCCCTGGCATTTTCGCGGGCAGCCTGTTTTTTTGCATCGGCTGCCGCCTTGGCGGTTTTCTCGGCCTCGGCCTGCTCGGTTTTTAAGCGCTTGCTTTCTTCCAGCTCAAGGCGTTTCTTTTCGGTCTGGGTCGTCTTTTCATCTTTTATCTCGGCCTGTCTTGCGGCAACTTCTTCCTTGGTCAGAGGCCGTTCTTTTTCGAGCTTGGCCCAATAGTCACGGCGTTCATTGTAATATTCAGGGGTGGCTTTTTCTTTTTTCTCGGCGAGCTCTTTTTGCTTTTTCTGATAGGCCTTTCTCTCTTCCTGCTCGTCGATGTCCTTGTCCTGGTCCGGGGCCTTGAATTTTTCCAGGCGATCGGACTTGTCGGCTTTTTTGAGATCCTGGTTCTTTTTGTATTCAGCCCCGAGCTCTTTGGCCGCGTCCTTCTGGGCCTTATTTGAACTGAGGGCGGCGTCGCGCTCTTTCAGGATAGCGGCGTTAGATTCTTCTCTTGCCTGATCGATTATCTTTTTCTTTTTGTCTCGTTCAGCGTCAACTTCTGCCAGGGTAGCGTCGGTGAAAAGTGCCTTTATTCCGTCCTTAAAGGCTATTGCGTCCGCCTTTACCTTGTCGAATTCAGCGGCCACCGAGACGGTAACCAGACCGATAAAGGCCCGGACGTTCTCGGGGAACTGACGAAAGGCGTCGGTGAGAAAGTCGACGGTGCCGGAGCCCCTGTTTTCGATCTGCTCCATTTCACCGTCGAAGAGTTTGCCGACCTGGCTGATACTTGCGCTGATATCGTCGCCCCAGCCGGACCATTGACCGGCAGAAGCCTTGAGATATCCGGCCAGCTCGCCGGAGGCAACCATGGCCGTCAGCTCTTCAAGGGCCGAGATCCCAAGCCGCACACCCTCGGTAATGACTTCACCGAGGCCTGCCTGCGAGATGGTGAGAAAAAGAGTGTTCCAGGAATCGCCCAGGTTCGACAGAGCGCCGTCAAGGGTGGCCATGCGGTTGGCCATGGCGTCGCCGAAATTGGTCTCGCCCAGCTTGATCAGATATCCCTCAATCTCGGCGGCATTCTTGCCGACGGTCTCGGTTACGCCGCGAAAGGTAAAGCTGACCTTGTCGCCCTCACCTTTTGACTTGATGCCGAATTCCTTTAGCCGTTCAAACTCGCCGGTGGCGGCATCGGCCACCGCCTCAATCATCTGATTGAGGTCTTTGCCGAGGGCCGAGGACGTATTGCCAAAACTGGTCATGGCCCGCTCAGAGGGGTTGAGGCCGAAGTTGACCAGCTTGACGAAAGAGTCGGTGACCTGGGCCAGGTCGTAGGGTGTCTTGGTGGCAAAGTCCTGGATGGCGGCAAATGCCTGTTTCGAGCCTTCGGCGCTGCCGGTGGCGGTGATCAGGCCCGCCGAGAGTTTGTCAAACTCGCGGGTGACCGCCACCAGTTTATTGCCCCCCGCAAGTATGCTGATACTCGCGGCCATTGTCGACGCCATGGCGGCAAGATGACCGCGCAGGCCGCCGAGAATGCTGTCTTGCCTGCTGAGCTCGGAGTTATACCGTTTTACTTCAGTTAGATTGTCTCGCAACACCTCGCGGGTTTTGGTGAAAGCTGTCCCGGCACCGCCTGCCATGACGCGCAGACCATTGCCTGCATCACTCAGGCCGCGTTTAAAGGCCTCAGCGTTTAGCGCAAGAAACATCTCCAGGCGATTAGCGGCGTTCATGGCTGTTTACCGTTTAAGGTTGCGAGGGCGATGAGAAAGCAGCTCCAGCCATACTCCCAGGCAGCCGGGCCATGACCATTTTGTATGAGCCCGCAAACATTGGCGGTAAGAGCTGCGACACCTCCTGCGCCATTGCCACTATGGTTTCTTTCAGTGCGAGCTTGCCCGCTATTGCCAAAAAAGAGCTGTTAACCTCCATAAAGGCATCAACCAGCTGTTCGATTTCCGATGGATAGAGGTTTTGCAATTGTTCAGGCGAAAGGGTGATACAATCCCCCGCAAGAGACAGCAGCTCTTCTATCTTATTTCCGGCAGACATAGCCCGGTAAATGGCCAGGGGGCTGACTTCCTTGACCGTCACTTCACCCAGGCCTTCGATATTGATGATTTTTGCTTTTCGCATGTTTCACTTACTCCTAGAAACCAACATTAAAGGTTGTTTATCAGCTCAGCCAGAGATGGGTCATCGGCTCGTTGTAACCTGAGGGAGTCTCGAGGACACCTTCGAAAGTCGCCTCGGCGAAATCGCTGCCGACAAAACTGAAGTTATTGCTCGGATTGAGACGCATCTGATAAATCTCACTTATAAAGTTTCGACCATCGTCAAAGTTCTGGCCGTCGAGCTTTATCCGTATCCTGA
The DNA here is from genome assembly GCA_018821785.1 of Pseudomonadota bacterium. Lineage (GTDB taxonomy): Bacteria > Desulfobacterota > Desulfobulbia > Desulfobulbales > Desulfocapsaceae > Desulforhopalus_A. The sequence goes on along the minus strand of JAHJLI010000087.1, from coordinate 11,482 downwards.
CGTTCGACTTGGTCATTGCCTTCATTTGGGTACCGGCAATGGCGGCATAATCGCAGGTCACATTGACCGAGGCGGCGGCAGGGATCGTCCCGGTGCTGAGGGCTTTGATCATCCCCAGACGCGGACTGATGATGTAGTCGTCACCTTCAGCATAGGTGACGGTGCCTGCGGTATTTTCGACCACCACCGTTGCAGGATCGATCATCAGCTTGCCGATCTCGATAAACCGATCGGCGATGGTCGTCACAGGTTCATCGGTCAAGCTGCCGGATGCCTGGGTGAATGCCGAGTTCGTGCCGAAAAAGGCGGCGGCAAACAGGGCCTGGTCCATCTGATTGAATTTAATGGAGGCGGTCATTGGTTTCGGGATGGTTACCGACGCGATGGTCTGGCCGAAATTGCTTCTGCCTGAGCCGACCAGTTCTTTGCGCTCGGAGTCGGTCTTCGGGGTAAACTCATTACAGTTGCCCTTCAGCTCAAGACCGGTGCGGACACCGGTGTCCGAGAGAATATCAATATAGGCATCGGCTATGCCGACGAATGAAAATGGTGCATTCATAGTATCTCCTTATACGGTCGTCATGGTCGCAAAGCGACACTCATAGACAACCCTGGTTGCATCGAATTTTGTTATAAACCTTGTCCCGGCGGCAGCCAAAAAACGTATGCCGCGACATGGCTGCCAGCCGATCCCCGCCTTGTTGACTGCTTCTACCAGGGCCATGGCTTCTCCCGGTCCGGAGGTCAGCTCGAGAACGACGATCACCGACCAGTAGCGTGTCAACCTCTGACCGGCAAAGGTGTTCAATCCCGACTCCGGTTTATCCGGATAGTCGCCTGCGAAGATGACCACCGCCGCAGGCAACAGCGCATCTGTCTCCATCGCCGCGTCGAGATCTTCCATGCCGACTACCGATTTCAGGCCCGGCACCTGGTCTTTGATCCGGGCGATCAAGGCTTCGAGCTGTTCTGCAAGAGTCATAATCGCTGCCATGTTTTAAAAGCCCTCCAGTAATCCGCCCGCTCCGGACAGGACCTTTTTGCTTGAATGGGCAAGGGTCTGCTGCGGGGCGGCAGTGGGTTTGACGTCGCTGCCAAAAGATATCTGGCCGGTGCTGATTTTCACCAGGACGGCTATGTCGGCCTTGTACTGGCTCGCCCAGATCTCAGGCACCTGGTTGCGACGGCGGTAGAGATTGAAGATCGCCAGGTTGGCCGAAATGGTTGTTATCAATCCCGGTACCGGATCAAGCGGCACCTGGCGCTGCACGCCTGCATAGCCGTCAATCACCTGGTCCGCCTGGGCGATCGCCGCCGAAATGGTGGTCATGTCGACGGCGGTCGCCCCTGCCTGATCGTTGCTGAGTTTGATCAGGCCTGCTTCCGGCAGGAGCGCCAACAGATTATCGAGCGTTGAGTAGGGCATGGTTATATGGCAGTCCCGGCACAGATGGCCTTCGGCACCGGCACCGGTACCGGTTTACTCATACCGATGATGTTGTAGCCGCTTGGATTGTCCATCTTCACTGGTTTTGAGAAGAACGGCATCGGCAGCAGGTTGGCGTCAAGGTCATCAAGGGCGCAGTAGAACAGCTTAAACGGTGCGTCCACTGCCACGGCGACGATCTTGTCATCGGCGACCGACGGCACCCAGGCCCCGGCATTCGCCAGATCCTTATAGCCGCCGGTTGCAAGCATGATGGTGAATCCGGCAATGGTGATGCCTTTTTCGGTGACCTGGGCGTTGATCTTGGCATCCTGGACGGCAAGGATCTTGTTTGCTGCAGCGATATAGACATCCTGGCCCGCCAGGTAAACGATCCTCGAGCCGTAGCCGGAGGCCCGCTTGATAACATTGCCGAGGCCAATGAGGTCAAGGAGGATATCCGCCAGGGTCTTGTCGGCATGGTTCCATTTAACGGTGATGGTTTTGCTCAGGATCGAACCGAAGTTGACCGTATAGGTGTCAAGGCCGGATTCGGTTTTCATCGGATAGGCGATGGTGCCGGAAAGGCTCTGGCAGGCCATGGCCTCGGTGGTCGAGCGCACCGCCCGCCGTTGGGTATCGACCTTGCCGCGCACCCAGTATTCAATGCCCTGGTCGCCGAGGAGTTTGAGGTTATTGAGGTCGACCGCGCCGAGAAAGCTTGAAACGTCGATCGGCTGGGGTTCGAGGTAGGTAATCCCCTTGCTCTCGCCGGACAGCGGATAAGCTGCGGTGCCGCGTCGTACCACCGGGACGTTGCCGGTGATGCTGAGCAGTTCATCGACGCCCAAGACCGGGAGAGGATGGGTGATCCGGTTGGTATAGATCAGATCCATGATAAAGGTCTCAAGGACCGGGAGGGCCTCAAGGTGCAGGGACACTGCTGCCGGGGTGAAGTACTGACGGATATTTATCTGCATGGTTTTTTCTCCAAGTTTTTTTTATTCTGCGGGACAGAATTTGTTAGATCGCGTAGATGCCGATTGCTTCAAGGGCTGCAATATCGGATGCAGCGGCACTCTCTCCCGCCACACTCAGGTTTTCGGCAACCACAGTGCCATGCCTCATCACCGGGCCGACCGATTCGACTGCGGTATTCATGACCTCGGTTAAAACGCCGCCGCCCGCCAAAGAGTCAACCCCGAGGAGGCCAGCCTCCTCCCATACGACCGTGCCATCGGTGACGGTTGCCTGGGCGGTAGTCGGCCAGGTGGGCTGGGTGCTGCCGGTTGTTCCTCCGGTTTTGCAGCGGTAATAGTGGTCATTGGATGCCGTTGGTTTTTTAAGAGTCCCTGCGGTGACCGCCGTTGTGGCCGCCCAGGTTCCAGCGGTTGCCAGATCCGGCTCATAGGCTGCCAGTTGGCCGTTGCTGTCTTTGGCAACTACCAGGCCTCTTGAAAGCAAGCGACCGTCCTGGCGAAAAGCAGCGCTTCTGATGATTGCCGGGTGGGTCCGGTCGATTATCTGGATGTCTGAGAATTGCTGGGTGCCCAGCACTGCGTTATGTGTCATTGTCGTTGCTCCTCATTATTTGTTGATTCCGAGCCCTGGCTTTCAGACCTTGTGCGACAGGTCGACCAGCTTTGTTTTTTGCGTTCCCGGTCGGCCAAAGTCATCGACCACACCATCCGGCAGCTGCCTGGTGAAGTCGGCTGTCGGCAGGCCTTTGACGAAGTCCTTGAACCACAGGACCGGGCTAAAGGTTTTTTTTGTATTCCCCTCGGTCTCAACGCTAAAATCAGCAGCCGCACCTGTGGGCAGGCTGGTCATAAAACCGATAACCTCATCCTTACGATCCTTTGGCAGCTTGCCTTCCGCGATCATCTCGCTTTCGACAAAAGCTGCGAACTCAGCCTGTCTTGATTCTGCTGCAGTCTTTGCGGCCGCGTCCTTTTCGGCTTGCCGGGCGATCTTTTCGGCGGCAAGATCCGCCTCGAGCTTTTTTATCTGTGCGTCTTTATCCATATCATCCTCCTGTGTTTTGCCTTCCTGTCCTTGGTCTCCGGCCAGGTCGAAGCCATAGTCGACATGACCGCCGTCTCCGGCAAACCGTGTCGTTGTTTTGAGTCCCTCCACCTGGGGCAGTACCGCTCCTAAGAAACCCAGATGAAGAAGCTTTGGTCCGGTGGCGGTTTTAGCTATCCGCACCGACCGGTTACGAAATTTGTTCTCGGCAAGAGCCTGGGCAAAGTCTTTGTGCAGCTCGCCAACCTTGGCCATAAGGACACTTCCGGCCCGTTTGATTTCAGTCAGCCAGCCCCAGGCCGGGGAGTCGGTCTGTGGATGGCCGACGACAATCGGCACCTGGTCGCTTGCATTGAAGTTGGCGACCATCCGGTCAAGATCCGCGTCGGTGTAGCTGCCTTTTGTTCCGTAATCGCCTGCCTTGAAAATCTCCGTCCAATCGCCTGCTGCCAGTTGCATTTCTTTAATCTCCCTTGATTAGTTGGTTGAGTCTTTTGCTTACGATCTCGGCGATATCTTCCCAGTCTTCTTCCTGCACCAGCATGAATTCTCTTGCCGGTAGTTGCAGATGGAACTTGCGGCTATGGCTCTTTACCGTCACCGCTGTCGGTTCGATCTGTTTGCCGAAGGCCTGGGTGATCCTCCGCACATGTTCCCGCACCTGCTGGGTGATCTCTTTATCCACGCCGAAGTTATGGGCTGCGGCGTAGTCGACGTTGGTGCCGACCCGGACTTCATGGTGATCACCGACACCGGTGATGGAGTTCAAAAGCCTTGCGGTATCGATTAAAGTCTGGCCTGACTTCCGGCCGTAGCCCGCGTCGCGGTCGGCTCGTTTTGAGGCTGGCCATTTCTGAGGTCTGCCGCCTTCGATAAAATTCCTGCGTACCGAGTTTTCAAGGAGCTGGGCGATCGCTCCGGTCACCGGACTAAAATCAGTTACCCCGGCAAGAAGCCTCGTAATGGTTCGGTCAAATTCGGCCTTATCGAGTGTCAGTGTTAAGCTCATCTACGTCCTCTGGTGAAACCCCGTTTAAAACCCGTTTAAATTTTTCTGTATTTGCCGGACGCCTATCGGTCCGACCCATGAGCCAAACCCTTCTTAAAATCGCTTACAGGCCGTTTTCAGCGTTTTGGAAATAGAAGAAGGCCGAGCCGTTCTTTTTCTGCCAAGTTGAGAGACTCCTGGGCGTAGGTCTCAAGGACGACTGCTCCGTTATATTTGCCATTCACCACTTCAAGAACCGCCACACCTCCCGGTGCCTTCTCCGTTGCTTGCCATAAAGAGAGATAGCGTTTGGCGAGCCGTATCTTGCCCGTTGCATCGTCCTGCTGCGGGGTGAGCCAGATCTCAAAAGGCTGGGTAAGGGTCTGGTGGATGGTGCCGATCGCCTCCCCGTCTTTACCGGTTTGTTGTTCCAGCCCTTCCGGAATGATCACCGGCTCGCCTATCGCATCCTTTACCACCTGTTCTCTCCCTGGCTGCTGCAGGTCAGCCTGCTCGGGCAAGCTCTTCGTCTTGATCCGGTTCAAGGGCTTTCGGCCAAAATCTTCTGGTCCGGCAAGGCCCGCCATCGGTTTGAAGGTGGCAAAGGTCTCTTTCTCGCCTATTCCACCCCAAATCACTTTGCCGGGATGGTGCGCAAAGCCCGGATCAGGGAGAAGCTGCTGCACGGTCATCTTTGCCCCGGTTACAGGATCGGCAATTTCAACCGGCGAATCGGTCGGATCGAAGGTTTCAACAGTCAACACCAGGCGTTTTACCTGGCCTTCGGTCAGCGACAGGGTTGAACAGCGGCAGCGATAGCCGTTTGGCGGGTACCAGGTATCCCAGAACTGGTGGCCAATCGGAAAGACCTTGCCGTTCATCGCTGCATGGATGGGCCGTGTCCGCCTGTCGTTCACCGCGTTATATTGCAGGAAGGGAAAGACATCGGCGTTTGCCTTCTGGCTCTGATAGCGGCCAGAGTTATAGGCGGTCTGGATATTGGTCCTGAAGATGTTCTGCACCCGCCACTCCCGCTTGCCGGTCCACCCGCGACGGGCAAAGATCTCAGCACACTCTTTTTTGAACTCGGAATAGCTGATCCCTTTTTCGATTGCCGCCTGCAGGGAGTTGAAGACCGTGGTCAGTTCGTCACCCTTGGCGATGCCGGAGATGCCGAAGGCCCGGATCTTCGCTTCGTCCGACAGGGCGGCAAACTCGGCAGGGCCAAGCTTGATCTTGTCCCGCCAGAAATCGGCAGCGGCCTGCATGGTCAAGGGCTCAAGGGAGACGGTCACTTTGTTTCCTCCTGTACCGTGAAGCGACCAAAGGCACCGGCGGCTAAAAGAGTCCGGGATAGAATATCGTCGAGTTGGCGCACATCGATATCCGGATAGAGGGCAAGGAGTTTATCCATGGCCTCTTCATAGGAGTCGGCACCCTGCACCGCTGCCAGGATCTTCTCTTCGTTACCCGCGAGGGCCGAAACCGCCTCTTGGATTGACTTGTCCGCAAGCGCTTCAAGGGCTTGCTGTTCTTTGGTGAATTCATCATCCCTCGCAAAGGTAGCAGGTTGGCCTGGCACTGGAGTGGTTTTGGGGCTTGAAGCAACCATCTCTTCCCCCACCATCGCCTCAGGGATACCAAACTTCTCCCAGGCCCATCGCCTGGGCACCTTGCCGGGCATGGCCTTGATCGCCTTGTCGGCAACGTTTGCCCATTCGGTTGGCGGCACGTCCTCTTCCACCCATTTGAATTTGGGGGCGGCGACGTTCGGGCCGAGATTGACCTCGGTGATCCAGGCAAAGAGCCGGTTCATGACCCTTGCCACCAGCTTGCCGTCGGCATCGACTATCTCGCCGCGCAGTTCACTGTGGGTCTCGGTTGCCGCCCTTGAGCCGCCTTTCTGGTCAAGCTCGGTGGATAGCGTCTGGCCGACCAGGACCTTACTGATCTCGGCATTACAGACGGTGATCAGCCCGGCATGGACATCCGGATTGACTCCGGCCAGGCCCTTGATATCGACCTCGGCATCTTTTGGCAGTACCGCCACCGCGTCCATCACCAGGGCCACCAGTTTATTTAAGAGATCGCGCCGCTGGGGCTCTTCGGTCTGGCCGCCGAGTTTGCCGATCACCCAGGGGATGCCGTGCTTTTCAGCCAAGGTCACCCACCACTTGAAGCCGTTATGCTTAAAGAGGTAGGGCCAGTAACAGCGGGAGAGCAGTGCCTCGCCATAGGGGTTGTCGGTTGAGGCCATGTGCGTTGCCATCAGGACCTTGCGCTCCGGAAACGGCACACCGAGGTTTTGATTGAGAAGGGTTAAGAGTCGCCATTCAAACCCGTTATGGATGAGCCGCCGGTTGGGTATATCGCGGAGATATTCAGGCAACCAGTTACCCGAGGAATAGACCCAGACCACTTCAAGAGCCCGATGGCCGCGAAGGGCCGCTTCCTGCATGCAGCCGAGGCTGTTTTCAAGGGGGTATTCGGCATGTTCTTCCAAGGCCGAAAGGGCCAGGCGACAGAGGTCTGCGGCCTTTTTCTCCTGTTTGGAATCGCCGGTGGTTTCAATGATCCACTCCCGGCGAAGAAGGCCGGATCGTCTATCGATCACCTTGCTTATCACATGGGGGTCGGTCAGCACCTGGTCGTAAATCCGGTGCGAGAGGCCCGCCTTACGCAGGACCTCATCGGGGTTCGGCAGTTGTGACAGGCCGAGGATGAAGTTCGGGTCGCTGCTCTGATCGGCTATCTGTTGGAGGAGTTCGTTCATATCTTTATTCCTGTGGTACAGAATTAATAGCCTCTCACTACCCGGCTTGCGGGTACAGGTGCGCTCTCCGGCATAAAGGCCCATTGCCCAGCGTTTGCATCGCTTGCCGCATGGAGAGCCAGCGCCAGCGCCCAAAAGCGGTCAGCATGGCCGTTTGGCCCATGGTCGGCAGCAAAGCGGATATTGCCTGCGGCGGTGGCTGTCTTGGTGATGGATCTCAGGTCTGCCCGAATATCATCGTCTTTGGGGATGCGGATTGATTTGTCTTCAAAGGCTGCCCGCAAAGGAAAGGCCAGGGCCTCTTTGACCGGGCCTGTGAAAGTGATCGCCTCAACTTTGTATTCACCAAATTTCTCCTGAGCCCGTTCGGCCAGCTGCATACCGATACCGGTGGCATCGAGGCAGGCCCGGCGAAGACCGGATAGACTCAGAAGGCTGTAGAGTATCTCTTCCTGTTCGCTGAATTTCTTGTTCTGCATGGTGACTATCCGCCGGGTAAAGCGCATACCCGACTGACGTTCAAGTAGCCAGAAGACGGTCAGGTCGTGCTTACGGCCTACGTCCATGCCGAGGTAGAGATCTTTGTTCTTCAGCTGACCCTGCTGGAGAAACTCCCAGATATCCGTTGCCCGATACTCACACCCGGCAATAAGATCGTAGGACAGGAAGGCCCCGGCATCGTCGGCCGGAAGGCACATATACTCCTGGAGGAACTGTTCTTCCGAGGCGCAGCCGGAGCGGATGAAGTCGAAGTACTGGGCTTCGTCCATCTCCTGGCGTTCGTCGTCTTTCGGCAGGGCCTGCTGCAGCTTGTACAAAAAGCCCTGGTCCAAGGCGTTCTGTAGGGTGACGGTATGGAGCGAGAAGCCCTTGGGGTTGCCCCGGTGTTTGATATCCTCGACCAGCTCGTTGAAGTAGTTCTCGCTGCCCCGGTGGGTGGAGACCAGCTCCAGCTGCCCGCCCCAGGTGATGCCTGGGTAGGCGATTGAATAGAGTTTGCGTGGATCCGGATGGAGGGCAAATTCGTCCAGGACCCGGCCGCCGCGTTTGCCCGCCTGGGCGTCCGGGTTACTGCTCATCGAGTGGATGCGTTTGCCGTTATCAAAATGCAGGACGTAGGCCGAGAGGTTTTTATCCGGATCGATGAGCACCATGCCAAGGTCTTTGGCGGCGGCGTCGAGGAGTCCGGCAAAGCGCTTGCAGTCTTCAAGAAAAAGCCTGGCCTGGATCTCGTCGCGGGAGCTTATCCATTGGTCGTTCCGGGCCTCTTTCGGGGCGGTACGTTCGACGCAGCCGAAGGCGGTCGACCAGGACAGACCGATCTGACGGCCCTTTTCCATGAGCTTCAGCCTGCTGCGGTCATCGACCCAGGCCTGCTGGTAGGGCAGGAAGATCTTGTGTTTATCCTTCGGTATGACCTTGGCTTTGCCCATTAGAGTCCAAATTGCTCCCTGAGTGCCTGGATGGCGGCGGTGTCGAGCTGCCGATCCTGAATGCCCGTGGTTGCGGTGTTTCTGGCTTTCAGTTTTTCCAGGAGCTGCAGGGCCCCCTGGAGTTCTTTTATGGTGGCAAGCGTAATGCCGTTTGGCGCGCTCAGCATGGTCCCTATCTTTCGCTGGATGGCAGCCGTTAAGGCCTCGGTGGTATCGGTGACCATCTCGCCCTGGGGCTCGGTGTCAGTAGGCTGAGGCTCCAGCTGCATGCGGGACCGTGCTTCATCGTCGAGGGTCTTGGCCGAGCTTACGAGAGCCGAGAAGGCATAGGCCTTTTGCGCGTCTTCGGTTTCGATGACCGATTCAATGAGCTTGGCCTTGGCAAGCATTACCCCCCTACGAACCGAGGTCTGGGCCTGGCGGTATTCGCGTCTGCGGTCCATCCAGGAGGGTGTTGCTTCTGTGCCCCAGCGTTTAAGCTGGGAAGTGGAGACACCTGTCGTTTCCGCTACCTGCTCGTAAGTCCTTCCGTCTATTATATAGAGCTCTTCGGCTGATTCGCGGACCTCCCATGAATAGGACTCGGGGCTCATCCCAGGGCCTTCTTCATGGCTGCGATCTCGGCGACAAGGCCAAGGTACTCGGTATGTTTTGCGGCAAGTTCAACCGCCTGGACCGCTGCCTGCTGGGTTTTAAGTTCAACCACCGGGGCAAAGGGCGGCAGCAGTAAACGGACCGCTTCGACATCGCCCTGGATAGAGAGTTCGAGGTTTCTGGCATCCGCCTCCTTTACGGCAAGTCTACCCCGGAGGGTCAAGCGTTCGGTATCAAAGCCCATGGTTCCGGCCTCCGTCTTTAACGATCGGGCAGAAGAGGTTATTCTCGATCTTCTCCACCAGTTTGGTCATCACCTGGGTCGACATATGGATGATGCCCGCCAGTTCGCCCGCGAGTTTCTGGTAGGCCTCAACGAGTAAGACGTTGTTGTCGTAGTTCTTGACCACCGCCTCAAAGCGTTTGTCCTGCTGGGTGATTATGGCCATGAGCTGCTTTTCCATCTTGCTTATCTCTTCCAGGTGGCGGGCTTCAGATCTTGCCCGTTCTTCGACAAACTGGGCCTGCCTGATACCTTCCTGTTTGGCCGCTTCCAACCGCTCCCGCTCATAGCGTCTATGGTCGGAGTACATAAAGGCCATGACGAGACTCGGGCCGCCGAGGCAGATAAGAATGATCCCCGGTGCGCCAAGGGTCTTGATGATCGTGTCGAGTATTCCAAGGTCTGGGTTCATCTGGTGTGTAGCTCCCATTGTTGCTGGCAGTCTCTGCACCGGACACAGCCGGGGGCAGCCAGCCTTCGCCCCTCGGGGATCTCTTCGTCACAGTCGGTGCAGGTGGTTGTTATGGTCATTGTTGGTTCCGGTAAGCGCTTTCGCCTGGACAGGGCCTGGGTGCGATAAAAGGCGTCGAGTTTTTGCGCTCTGTCAAATTGGTCCACCGGTTGCCGCTCCCGCTTTTTCGATCTTATGGCCAAGGCCGAGCATGCCAAGCGCAAGGGTCAGTTGCTGCAGGCCCTGGGCGGTATCGCCGTTTGCGATGCTTACAATCCCGAGTCCAGCCGTGCAGGCTACGGCAAGCCATGTTTTCCAACCTTTCATTGTTTGATCTCCTTTGCGCTGAGCTGCTCGAAGGCGCGCTCCACTTTTTTGACGTAGTTGATGGTCTCTGCAGATTTTTTTCCGGTTACTTCCGGCAGAGTTGCGGCGATGGATTGCCAGCGGTCGGTTGGCAGGCTGTGTTTTGCTGCGAGCTGTTGGGCCTTCAGGATATTGCCGGGTCCGGCGTTATAACTGCCGAGCATGAAGCGAATGCGTTCAAGGCCGCGTTCTTCTTGCCAGATATCAAAGCACTGTCTGGCGAAGGCTATGCCTAGGCGGATGTTGATATGGGGGGCGAGTATGGTGTCGTCTCCGCCGTGTTTGGCTGCCATTTCGGCGGCTGTTCCAGGCATGAGTTGCATGACGCCAAGAGCACCAAATTTGGATACGGCTGCCGGATTGAGTTCTGACTCGGTGATGGCTATGGCTTTTGTCCAGGACCATTGGAGTCTTGCGCCAAAGAACTCCAGGGAATATTTCTGGAAGTAGTGGTCGTAGCAGTTTGAATATGGTGGTTTCATGAGGCCCTTGATGTCTTGAAATTTGCTTTATCAATCTCGGCAACCGGGTGGGCCATGGCAGGCTCCCGGTTGTTTGGTGCAAATCAGTTGGTCAGGGGTAGATATAGAGGATTCTTGGGAGAGGGGTAAATCTGAAGGAGTTCAGTAGTGATTGTGCGGGCTTCAGGGGAATTGGTGCTACTTTGTGCTATGCATTTACCCTAGCATTTTGATTTTTCAAGGCATTCCGCCTTGTTCAGTTTTACAGATAATGCTATCTTTCAAAAATTTGATTTACTGGAATAATCAAAAATCGTATGAATCAAGATATTTTGGAATTATACGTAACAAAATAGAAACCGTGGCCTGTCCCATATTTCCCTATTTTCTCCTTAGGTTGAGCTCCTCGCTCATGTGATAAGGTTTTGAAATGTCAAAAATTCCGAAGTTAATTCCAACATCTGTATCAACTGTTTTAAAGCAGATTGAGAAGGATAATCGCTTTTTGTCGAATGTAACAGACCGATTTGCGGACCTTACAAAGGTTTCTTCGTTTGCATCATCAATTGCTGAGCAGATCGAGAAGGATAATCGTCTTTGGTCGAATGTAACAGACCGATTTGCGGACCTTACAAAGGTTTCTTCGTTTGCATCATCAATTGCTGAGCAGATCGAGAAGGAT
>JAHJLI010000086.1 GCA_018821785.1 Pseudomonadota bacterium | reverse complement strand
GCGGTTCCTGCTTTCTACCCACTCACTCAGGCAATAGCAGAGGTTTTCTCATTCTCCTTGGCTGTCTCTTTCTCATGAAATGTAACGCAAGTTGAGAATTTCGGCCGATTCTCAGGGCGTCGGGATAGAGAATCTATAACAGGTCGGCTGAAAAAAACTCCAGCCGACCTGTCTATGGTATTTATTGTGGATTAAATGTTGCTGGTTCACCTGCTATTTTTTAATATTATAGCGGGTGTTAAGATCATTTCTGTAGCCCTCTTCGTCTAGATTTGGCCAGTTTTTGTTGTCAAATCCCTTTTCATCTTTTAGCTGTTCCTGGGTGACGTTAAGTATGAGTGTGACATCGTCAAAAAACATGTCTTTATCACGCTTAAAAGTGAATGCATCCATCGGCACTGCATACATTTTATCACCCATGCCAATGAACCCACCATATGAGACAGCCGCATAACGCACGTTGCCGGTCGAATCAATCATGATATCCTTTACTTCTCCAAGGTTCTCGCCCTGAGAGTTTTCGACTTCCATCCCAATGAATTTACTGCCAAGAATGGAATAGCCACCACTCATGGTAACAACTTGGTTAATATTATGCTTACCCATGGTGGTCGTCTTCGCTTTGTTTATAGCCTGCACATCAGATGCGAAAAATGGTGATGTTGCCATCATCGTAGTGATTGCCATTACTGCCAGAACCGAATATTATTTGGTATGCTTTTTCATACCTTTTCCTCCAGCTTTGTTTAGTATTGTTACTCTTTATAGTTGGTTTCCCATTGGTTAACCTGTTTTTCTGCCTCTTCCTTCGCTATGCCGTAGCGCTCCTGAATTCTGCCGACGAATTCTTCACGATTGCCGTCAATAACATCAAGGTCGTCATCAGTAAGTTTTCCCCATTGTTGTTGGGCTTTACCCTTGACTTGCTTCCATTTTCCTTTTACCTGATCCCAATTCATAATGTTCTCCTTGAATAGTTTGAAAACAATTTTTCATGACATATCAAAATCACGGACAATGAGTGTCGAAGTCAGAAATAATTCGTTTCTGAAAAACAATACTATGCGCTCTGTGAGCCTTTCACTCATTTAATTACTTGTAGCAAGCTGAAACCGGTATGAGCCGATTTCGAACAAGATTTTGCCTTGTTTCGATTTCAAGCTAACTTATACCCTTCTGCGGCCTTGAAAGAGGTTAAGCACAACCACAATCAAGGCTATTACCAGCAGGAGATGTATCCAGCCGCCCAGAGTGTAACTACTCACCAAGCCTAGCACCCACATAACCAACAATATTACAGTGATTGTCCATATCATTTTACTCCTCCTTTCAGTTTGTTGTTAGTTTGCAAAATGAAAAATTCTTGCTCAAACAATGGCTCTATCCATGGGCTGTGTCCAGTAACATGCTTTCCTTAGCAAATATCCTTGGACTTGATTGTAAAATCGTCATGAGGTACCAGAGGGGGCCCTGAGCTGTTGTTCTCTCTATTTTGCAATGCAATCATTGCGCCAGGCAGCAACTGCTCAACGACACTTTGTCCATCATATTGTTTTTTAGGCAATATTTCCTATTATGGAAGGAAACGTCGGTTAGTAACAACTCCCTGACAAGGGTCGTATTTAACCAAGTGGTTATATACGACCCTTGTCAGGCTTGGAAGTTTCTGCCTTACTCTGAGAAGGCTTTCACTCAGTTCAGTGCCCCCTTTGCTATGGAAGGGGATTATAGCATTTGGGTTTGGGGCGTTAGCCCGCTTTAGTGCCCTATTTTGATCTCGCTCGTTTTCAGACAGGTATTGCTATAATCGTCAAACTTTTCGCAAGTTGTCCTTACAAATGCCATCTGGGGCGGGTAAAAAGTACACGTTGTCTGGTAATGACAGGTGCTGTTGAACGCCTCCCAGTGCTGACAATCTTCAACGCATTCGATATTTTTATAGATATACTTTGTTTTTTCAAACAGGCATTTTTCTTTATAATTGTCCCAGTACTGGCAGTCTTTGAGGGCCAGAGGGGTATCAGTTGACAATTGACCGCAGGTGACGGTGAGGTCTCCCTGACGAAAGGTTTCTCCCGTACCGAGGTTTACCTCTTTTGCTCCAGCATGACCTGCACAGAAGAACACTGCAGCAATGACACTCATCAAGGCAATGGCCCGACCAATTCCCTGACCGGCACCCGTAATCACTGCAACTTTAGTTCTAGTATTCATCTTTTGTTCTCCTTATTTGCAGTTGTTTATTCATGGGTCAGATCCCATTTCCAGTTCCTCAGCGTGCGAAATGCGAACAATTTCTTGAGCGATATCCTCCGGTGAAAGAACAAAATCTATACACCCGCTTTCAATTGCGCTCTCAGGCATATCAGGCTGTTTGGCTGTATCGAGTTTCTGGGCGATGGTAATGCCTCCCACCTCTTTTATGCCGCATAACGCCGCCGACCCGTCTCCATCATATCCGGACACAATGACGGCGATAAGTTTGCCGTCCCAGTTCTTGGTCAAGGAACGTAGAAAAACCGTAATCACGTCGGGCCATCCTCTGGGCTTGGATATCGGCTTTAAACGGAACTCTCCTTCAAAAACGTGCAAATCACGATTTCCCGGGATGATGAACACATGGTTGGGTTCGATGAGCAGGCTTTCCTTGATCAGCTCAACCGGCATTTTGGTAAAATGCGGGAGAATCTCGTGGAGTGTTGTGGCCACGGTTCTCAGGTGATTAACGATGACAATTGCCACACCCATATCGACCGGCAGATGCCGCAGCAAACGGGTATACGCGTCAAGGCCGCCTGCTGAACCACCCACGCAAACGACAGGAAAATCTTTTGCAATACGCCTAACATTCATTGGCAACCTCTCCCGTTATGTGAGAAAGCCGTTTGCTTCAACGGGAATTCTCCCGGGGAAGTGTTTTCGGTCGTCTGTATTCGGCACAGGCCCGGAAAAGCGAGACAAAAAGATATTCGCGGATAAGCGCCCGCAAGGATACGCTGGGGGGAGATTCTCTTTACATCCCTCTCTTCTTACTCATGGGCCATGACAAGGATCACGGCAGTGAAGTTCCCGACGGGAAGGTACACGTATGCTCACTCTTTTATTAAGCAATCATTGTGCCAGGATTCCGGTACTCGAATCATGTCATCTATTGTTCTGCTATGTATGAAGAAAATACTGAAAAGTTGCATAGAGGACGGTCGTTGATGACCAGGCAACAGGGTCATATTTGCCCATGTGGTTATATATGACCACGGTAACGCCCTTGCCTTCGGCTAGTAATTTATGTTAGTACTTTAGATATTATTTTCTTGTTTTTTAAGAAAGAATTTCTAAGGTACTGAACTCTTCTGGCCCGGTCGATTTGCCGGGCAATCGGCTGCAAGGAGACAGGCAATGAATCCCGATGATTTCAGGGTGAACAGGCTTGGTGGGTGCCTCTACGACAACCCCATGCAGGGCATCAGTTTCACCACCGACAAGGACGCGGTCCTCTACCATGGTATGCTTGAGGAGATCAAACTGCTGCTTGACGACGGGCAGGTGCCGCCGGCCTTTGACATGGCCGGGCCCAGGGAAAAGATATTTTTTGATCCCAGCACCCTCTCCTGCGGCATTGTCACCTGCGGCGGCTTATGTCCGGGGCTCAATGATGTAATCCGGTCCCTGGTCTTAAGCCTGCACCATCATTACGGTGTCAAGAGGGTGCACGGGTTCCGGTACGGATTTGAGGGTCTGAATCCCGCTTATTATCATACCCCCATCGAACTGAGCCCGAAAGTGGTCGAATCTATCCATCAGAAGGGGGGCAGCTTGCTCGGTTCTTCGCGGGGACCACAGGATATTTCCACCATGGTCGATACCTTGGTGAACCTGAACATCGGTATCTTCTTTGCCATTGGCGGGGACGGTACTCTGCGAGGCGCTGCAGCCATTGCCGCTGAAGTTAAGCGGCGCGGGCTCAATATTGCCATCATCGCCATCCCCAAGACCATAGACAACGACATCTGCCATGTGGACCTCTCCTTTGGCTACGAAACCGCAGTTTCTGAATCCCGTCACTCCACCTATGCCGCCCATGTCGAGGCGGTGGGTGCCCGCAACGGGGTGGGTCTGGTCAAGCTGATGGGCAGGGAATCCGGCTTTATCGCGGCCTCAGCGGCCCTTGCCAACTCCGAGGTCAATTTTTGCTTGATCCCGGAGGTGGGATTTACAATGGAGGGCCTGCTCAAGGCCTTGGAGAAACGGCTGCGCCAGCGTGGTCACGCCGTGATTGTGGTGGGCGAGGGCGCTGGCCAGAACTTGGTAAGCGCTGACCTGGGGGAGGATGCCTCCGGGAATCGTAAACTGGGCGATATCGGTCTGGTGCTGTGCGATGAAATCAAGGCGCATTTCAAGGCAATCAACATGAACCTGACCCTTAAATACATCGACCCAAGCTACATGATCCGCTCCACACCAGCCTCAGCCTATGATTCCGCTTTCTGCCTGCAGCTTGGTCATTATGCGGTGCATGCCGGCATGGCCGGCTTTACCAATATGCTGGTCGGTCACTGGAATAACCGCTTTACCCATGTGCCCATCCCCATGGCGGTACTGCATCGAAAAAGGGTGGACCCCGCCGGGCGTCTCTGGTCAAGCGTGTTGATGGCCACAGGGCAACCCTTTGACCTGACATAAACCCGTTGACAGGCGGGGCGGTTCCGGGAGCAGCCTGATCTTCCGTGTAAAGTTTTCTCACTTTTTAGCCATATAGGCCGCCAGATCAAGCATGCGGACGGAATACCCAAACTCGTTGTCATACCAGACCAGCGCCTTGATTAATTTGCTATTCACGACTCTGGTAAATGATCCGTCAACAATACCCGAATGTGGATCGCCTATGATATCAGCGGATACGATCTCGTCCTCCGTATAGTCCAGGATGCCTTGAAGTTTTCCGTGGGCCGCTTTTTTGAATTCCGCGTTTACACTCTCCACCGAGACCTCTTTGCGGACATAGGCTACGATATCGGTAATGGCCCCGTCGGGGATGGGCGCCCTTACCGCTATAGCATCCATCTTCCCTTCCAGTTCAGGGAGAACCAGGGCAGTGGCTATAGCAGATCCCGTACTGGTGGGAATCAAAGAGACTGCGGCAGCGCGGCCCCTTCTTCTTTTTCTCGCAGGGCCGTCCACCATGGCCTGGCTGGCGGTATAGGCATGGATAGTAGTAATTAAGACACTTTCAATCTCAAAGGCATCATTCAATATCTTCAGGACAGGGGCCAGTGAATTGGTGGTGCAGGAGGCATTGGAAATGACCTGGTGTTTTTCCGGGTCATATTGATCTTCATTAACCCCCATCACTACGGTCAAATCCGCACTTTTGGAAGGCGCGCTGATAATGACTCGTTTAGCCCCCGCCTCTAAATGTTTAGCCGCATCCTCTCGCTTTCTGAAAATACCGGTGCATTCCAGTACAATGTCAACTCCCAGCGATTTCCAGGGAAGCTCTGCCGGGTCTTTTTTGCTAAAAAGTTTAATTTTCTTTGAATCAAAACTCAGATAATCTTCGGCTGCTTCCACCGCAAAGGGTGGTTTACCGTGGACAGAGTCATAACGCATCAGATAGGCAATATCATCGGCCGGCGTCAGGTCATTGACGGCTATAATTTCCAGATCTTGATAATTGCCCATGAGGTATTGGCGTAAGACGAGACGACCAATACGCCCCAGACCGTTAATGGCTACTTTTTTCATTTTATTTCTCCCATTATAATTATTCCAGGTGATGAATAACCAGCACCGCGATGAGTCCGAGGTTTAGGGAACAACGGAAGGTAACACCCCGTTAAACAGCTAATTATTCGTTTACCCACGCAAAAGGCGTCTTTCTTAAGATAGCACAAGTGCTGCGTCAGCGGTAAACGATCCCACCATCTATCATTGGTGCCTGTCCGGTCATATAGTCTGAATCCGGACCGGCCAGATACGACACAAAAGCGGCCACATCGTCCGGTGTCTCAGCCCGGCCCAGTGCAATCCCCTCCACGAATTTCTTGTACGTCGCCCCTTTCGGCGCACCGGTCAGCGTCGCAAAACGTTCGTCAATCTCAACCCACATATCAGTTCCGACAATGCCCGGGCAGTAGGCATTGACAGTGATGCCGTCGCTGGCATATTCGAGCGCTGCCGCCTGAGTGAGGCCGCGAATTGCGAACTTAGTGGCAGAATATACTCCGAGCATGGCAAAACCGTTGTGACCGGCAATCGACGACGCATTAATGATTTTACCCTTGTGTCCTCGAGCCTTGAATTTCTTAGCCGCAGCCTGGATTCCCCAGAGAACGCCCTCGATGTTTACCTTGAAAATAGTTTCCACTTCCTGCGGCGTGACTTCGGCCAACGGCTGGACCTGAGCGATCCCGGCATTGTTAATCATGATGTCGAAGCTGCCCAGTTCCTTTTCGGCATGGTCAACCGCGGCATAGACTTGTTCGCGACTTGTTACATCTGCAACAAAAACCGTGGCCCTGCGGCCTAAGACTTGCACCTCTTTGGCGACACCATCCATTTTTTCTTTCTTAAGATCGACAATAGCAATGTCCACACCATCCTTTGCCAACCTTAAGGCAATGGCCCGGCCAATTCCCTGACCGGCACCCGTGATCAATGCAACTTTAGCTCTTGTATTCATCTTTTCTCCTTCTATAGGGTTCGGTCAACCAGCCGTACGTGGTCCGTCCAACGCTCCCGCTGATCGATTCTTCGTTTGTTTCTCTTCCTCTGCACACCAAGCAGGTTCGTCTTCGAGCGCTTCGCGCACGGGCGCCAGCCGCGTTTCGATCCTCGCACGGTCATGCGCTGACTCGAGTGTACGTTCAGCCATTTCAGTGATCCATAGCACGTGATCGCGAAGCACCCTTCGCCGGCCCGGGTTAGCCGTCAGACCGCCGATGGTTTGAAGCGCCCCGAGAATCCGCAACATGATGGCGACATTGCCTTTAGCGCTGCTTCGAATTTGATCAAACGATTCGCCCAGCAAGTCTTCAAAGGTCGGTCCGATGGTGATCACCCTCAGTTCCCCTTCCTCGTGCCGGTGCGAGGAGGGTATTTGCCGAGGCGCCAGTCGCGCCAGAATCGCCGTCAAATAATCCACACACATCACGGCCGTCGTGGTGTCGTTGCTGCTGGGGGAGAGTGCACGCAAGGCCATATCCACAATCTGTCGGATACCAAAAGCAGCATCGTGTTCCACCATGCGGTAACGGCTGATGCTGTATGCCGCCTGCAGGTCGGCGATGATCTCTTTTTTCGGCGGGTCCGCAAGAGCGAATGAGGCCAGGGTGGTGCCCTGGACCACAAACGCACCGATGCTTCGTTCCATCCGCACGATGGTCTGGTGCTCCCGCGCCAAACGCAGGAGTGCCGCGATATCCACATTTTGGATATATCCATTCCCCCTGGCGGCGACTACCTGCCAGTGCCCCTCCGGCAGTGAGAGTGGCGACTGTTCCTCATCGCCGTCAACCGGGCCGTCTCCAGGCTTCTCTGGAAAAAGCCGGTCAACAGCCTCCATGGTTTCGGCGGCAACCGAGGCAATAATGTTTGAGGCCTGGATCGAAGAGGCGATGTGATGGATGAAATAAATGAGGACGCTGATGCCGCCGATTGCCAGGACAACGCTGAAAGCTACTGCCAGATTCGGAGTAAACCCGATTTCCTCGCCGCCGCGGATGGTGCGTAACACAATCAGGCAATAGGTGAAAATACCCGTAAAGATTCCAAGCACGACCTGCGTGACGCGGTCACGCATGAAGTTCCGCAAGATGCGCGAGGTGTATTGGCTCGAAGCCAGCGCCAGTGTTACCAAGGTCATCGAAAACGTGACCCCCACCACGGTAATCATTGAGCCGGCAATTGTGGACAACATTCCGCGCGCGCCCTCCGCACCGGAGCCAAACAGGCGCGGCCAGCGGGCCAACCGGGCCAGCCATTGTTCACTCCCGGTGGAACCTGCTTCAACCAAAGCCACAGCGAGGGCGATACTGACGGCAACAATCAGCGAAGGTACAAACCAAAAGCTTGACCGCAGATTACTCCAAATTTGCTTAAGTTTATTCATGGGTCAGATCCCATTTCCAGTTCTTCATTATTATTTCTCCTCCGCAGTCAGTGCTTCAAAACCGGAGATGAGGTCGAACAGTTCCTCGTCGATGCCACTCTGGCGCAAACGATGGAACGTTCGGTTGAGCTCCTCCAGTAATTCATCGATGTTTTTGTCGGCACTTTGCATCGCCGCGAGGCGGCTTGCGTTTTCACTCGCGAGGGATTCGGCACAGGCCCGGAAAAGCGAGACGAAAAGATATTCGCGGATGAGCGCCCGCAAGGTCGCGGTGCCGCTCCCCATGACCTCGGGCAGGTTTTTCGTCGGCCAGGGTAATTCGGCCAGTTTTCGTCGCCAGCTTTCGTCCAGCGGCAGCAACCGTTGACTGACGGGCGCATAGACCGACCCGGACGTGGGGCGATTGTAGAAGAGGTGGAGTTCGGTGATTTCCCCCTGGCTGCGGCGGGTCTCGCTCTCCATGAGGATCTGCCCGACGAGCGGGATGATGGCCTTGACGGAGCTTGGCACGGTGAAGAGTCCCAACAGCTGCAGACCAGCGTCTGCCAGGCGCGCATGAACGCGCTCACCGACGGCCCAGACCTTGGGTTTATCGGGCAGAGCCAACAGTGTCTTGATAGCATAATCAGCTACCACATCGTTAAACTGGCCAACCAGTCCCTGGTCTGAACCAAACACGACGGCGCCAATCGCACTCGCTCCTGTTTGTTTTTTCCGTTCTGCAAGTAAAGGCGCCGGCCCGTTTTCCCGAAGACATACACAGAGCCCTAGCTCCACTGCACGATAGTAGTCGGTAAGCGCCCGCACCGATTTTTCATATTGTCCGATGCTCGAGGCGGCCACAGCCTTCATCGTGCGGACAACGGATTGGAGATCTCCGGCGCCACTGATCTTGCGGCGCAGACTTGCCGTAGTCTCGCTCACACTTCCTTCTCAAGCTCCGGTTCAGGTGGGGACGGGTCAGGGTCTGTCATGAGGTTCTGTTGCGCGTCCTGCCGCCCGATGGTGTGCTCGATCAATCTGATCAGCTTATCTGCAGCGCCGTTGACAGCTTCGTCCAAGGTCGAGGCATGGTTCGTGACCGCGATGGGCTGGCGCCCTTTGATGCGGGCTTCCAGCATACAACGCATGGCCTCATGGCCGACCTTCTTGTCGCTATTCTCGTCGCTAAGATGAACCTCCACTCGCGTGATAGTATCGCTGAATCGGTTGAGGGCGCTCTCCACGATGCCACTTACCTCAGCGGAAAACGCTTCATGAATTTCGATGTTGGGACCGGTGTTTATTTGGATCTGCATGGTGCTCTCCTTTTGTGGATGTGATTGCTTCAATACATCAATTGACCTTGTCCTCCGTTTGGGTTTCCGGCTTGGGGTCAGATTTGGATTCGGTTTTCGCGTCAGGTTTGGAATGCTCTTCGGTCTCCTGACTCTTCTCTGGCTTGGGCTGAAACTCTTCGAGCGATTTGCGGGCGATTTGGATAATGGTTTCACGATCCACGTCACTCAATTTTTCGGCGGTATCCAACCGTTCGCCCACCTTGTCAGGTATGTCTGCCGCCGCTGCGCGCAGGGCTTCTTCGGCTTCCGGCATCTGGTCAAGCGGCACGTGGTCGAAGAGTTCGGCAGTCAATGCCAGCAGTACGGCAATTTGCGCAGGCACGGCAACCGGGGCGAATTCCGGTTGTTTAAGGCAGGCACGAATTCGCCGCCCGTGCTCGATAATCTTGCTGGTGTCTTCATCCAGGCGGGCTCCGAAACGGGAAAAGGTTTCGAGTTCCTCGAACTGTGCGTAAGCGAGTTTGAGGTCGCCGGCCACTGCGCGATAGGCCGCGCGCTGCGCCTTGCCGCCGACCCGCGAAACCGATTTGCCGACATCAACCGCGGGCAGTATGCCCAATTCAAACAGCGACGGCGAGAGGTAGATCTGTCCATCGGTGATGGAAATCAGGTTGGTCGGAATATAGGCGGAAATATTCTGTGCTTCGGTCTCGATAATGGGCAGGGCAGTGAGCGACCCGCCACCGCGTTCCTTGCGCAAGTGCGTCGCACGTTCGAGCAGCCGTGAGTGGATATAAAAGATGTCACCGGGAAACGCTTCGCGACCGGGCGGACGGCGCAGCAACAGAGACAGTTCACGGTAGGCGCGGGCGTGGTGGGTGAGGTCATCGTAGACGATCAGCACATCTCTGCCTGCCTCCATGAAAGACTCCGCGATGCTGGTTGCAGCGTAGGGCGCAATGTAAGCAAGCCCCGGCGGTTGGTTACCCTCGGTCACCACGAGCACGGTGTACTCCATCGCTCCTTTTTCCCGCAGGGTTGCCACAGTTTTGGCGACGGCGGACGCACGCTGACCGATGGCGCAATAAACGCACACAACATGGTGGTCGCGCTGGTTGAGGATGGTGTCGATGGCAATGGCGGTTTTGCCCGTCTGGCGGTCGCCGAGAATCAACTCACGCTGGCCGCGTCCGACGGGAATGAGCGCATCTATGACTTTGATGCCGGTCTGGAGCGGCACCGTGACGGGGGCGCGATCCATGATGGGAGCAGCAGGGCGTTCGATGGGCAGACGCTGGCTTGCTGCCACCGGGCCGTTGCCATCGAGTGGTCGGCCGAGCGGATCGATGACGCGCCCAAGCAACCCATCGCCCACGGCCACGTCCATGACCCGGCCCGTGCGCCGGACTTCATCTCCTGCCTGCAGATGCCAGTATTCGCCGAGCATAACCACGCCGATTTCGTCAGCGTCCAGGTTAAACGCAATACCGAGCACATCGCCGGGAAAGGTCACCAGTTCATCTAAACCCACCCCGGGAAGACCCGACACCTTGGCAATGCCGGTTGAAACACTGGTGATCGTGCCCACCTCTTGAGGTGTCAGTTGCGGCGTGAATGCTTCCCGCACCTGGCGTATTTCTGCAAAGGCGCTGTCGAAAACGTTTTTGAGGCTCTCAGGTTCCATATACATTGACTTGCTCATAGTGTTGTGCCGTTATTCAGTTTTTGTCTCTTCGACTTTTACCGTTCGCATCTTCTTATGCCAATTTTCGAGGAATACCGTCAGCGAAAGAATAATCAAAATGAAAAAAGTGCTCAGCAACGCCACTCCCAAGCTGCCCAATCCGACAGCCACACCTATGGCTGCCGTCATCCAAATTCCAGCCGCTGTTGTCAGACCCCGTATGTCTTTCTCTTCACTTAACTTGAGGATGGAACCGGCTCCGATAAAACCGATACCGGTAATGACGCCCTGGATTACCCGCGATAAGCCATCCGAAGACATGCCGGCTCCGGAGCAAGCTATAATGAAGAGGCATGTGCCGAGGCAAACCAATATATGCGTTCGCAACCCTGCCGACTTGCCCACGCTCTCTCGTTGTGCTCCCACGGCAGCACCCAATAGTGAGGCGGCCATCAGCCGGATAATCACATGCGCCAAATGCCCAATATCGGGCAATCCATATGTGATTTCATCCCATATAATATCCATCTTTGATTCCCTCTTAATCGTAAAATGACCCGTCGTATTTCGATATCTGTCCCAACGTATTCGTATTTTCGGAGTGGTTGTTTTTCCCCTCACTCATTAATGACGGATTGTTTCGTTTTTATGAAAAAAAGGAATTACCTTTATGAGATCCATGAGCGCGACCGCGATAATTCCACCTGCAAGAGCCAGGAACACATCGTTTAGGGAAACCGCGCCGAAATGAAACATATTCTTGAGAAATGATATTGTCAGAACAAGGCACAGTACCGTAGCGGTTCCGGTTATGACCCATTTGAATGCCGTATTTTTCTCTCGCAGCATACTGATGCTCGATCGTGTCAGTGAACGATTGGAGAGAATCATTCCGAGGTTGCATACCACGAGCGTGAAGAATGCCAATGCTCGCGCTTCGTCTACCGCATGGTCATGGCGTATGAATACGTACACAGCAATAGTCACAGCCAGGGTCAGACCGCCTTGAAAAAAACATTTGAGAACAGTCAACCGGTCAAACAGCTTTGCATCAATCTTGCGCGGTTTTCGTTTCATCACACCGCTGTCATCTTTGTCCGCTTCGAAGATCAGTGTGCAGGCGGGATCGATAATCAGCTCAAGAAACACGATATGCACGGGGAATAAAATCAGCGGCCAGCCCAGCAGTACCGGTATCAGCGAAAGTCCTGCAATCGGGATATGCACCGACAGGATGTACATCATCGCTTTTTTGAGGTTGTCGTAAATACGTCGCCCCATCCGCACGGCGGTCACAATTGAATTGAAATCATCATCGAGGAGCACAAGTGATGCCGCCTCACGCGCCACATCCGTGCCACGGCCTCCCATTGCCATCCCGATATGGGCGGCTTTCAGAGCGGGAGCATCATTCACGCCGTCGCCGGTCATGGCGACTATTTCCTTGTTTAATTTAAGCGCCTTGACAATACGCAGTTTTTGTTCCGGCACCATGCGGGCAAAGACGTTCACGTCTTGTATGCGCTGCGCGAGTTGTTCATCGGTCAATGTTTCCAATTCAGCACCGGTAATATGCTGGTCTGGATTCTGAAGATCGATCTGCCGGGCAATGCTCATGGCAGTACCGGGATAGTCCCCGGTGATCATAATCGTTCGGATGCCGGCGGTGTAGCACTCGGCAATAGCCCCTTTGACATTCGGGCGGACAGGATCCTCAAGGCCAATTAAACCAACGAATTCGAACTGAAAGTCGTGTTGCTGCTCTGGAAGATCCGTTTTTTTATACTGCGCACGAGCCACTCCGAGAACGCGCTTGCCCTGATTACTGAGGAGATCGATTTTTTCTTCAAGCCATTGAACTCTCCGGGCATCGAAATGACAAAGATCGGCAATCGCTTCTGGCGCGCCTTTGGCGGCGATAACCAGGTCATCCCCCGAGGCGGACGTCCACACACGGGACATGGCAAGCAGATCCTGGCTGAGAGGGTATTCACGCTGAAGCGTCCATGAGTCATGCAGATGTTCAGTGTCGGCAAGCGTACGTTCCCCAAGTTCTCGCATGGCTTTTTCCATAGGATCAAACGGATCGGTCGGGCTGGCGAGAATGCTGTATTCAACCACGTCGTGAATTTCTTCAGGAAGCGCAGCGTCTGTTGTCCCAACGGTAAATACCTGATCGCCTGCGACAATATCGGTTACAGTCATGTTATTCAGTGTCAGTGTGCCGGTCTTGTCAACGCACAGCACGGTTGCAGAACCAAGCGTTTCGATTGCAGGCACACGCCGGGTAAGCACCCGATGTTTTGAAATCCGCCATGCGCCGAGCGCGAGAAAAATAGTCATAACAACCGGGAATTCTTCAGGCAGCATTGCCATCGCAAGTGACAACCCGGCCAGGAATCCTTCAAGCAGATTCCCGCGAGTCAGCCAGTACACGACAACCACCAATGCGCAAAGAACACCGCCGACGAGCGCGAACGTGCGTACGATTTTGCCGGTCTGGATCTGAAGAGGTGTTCGTTCTACTTCGAGCGATTCAAGCGCCTTGCCGATTTTCCCTAATTCGGTTCCGGCTCCAATCGCTTTGACAATTCCTACCGCCTGACCGGACACCACCAGAGTTCCTGAAAATGCAAAGGGAATATCATCGCCACCCGGTTTCCCAATGGCAGTTGATGCGTCTTCGATCGAAGATTTGCGCACCGGTACCGATTCACCGGTCAGAAGCGATTCATCGACGGACACGTTGGTGGCATGCAGCAGAATACAGTCGGCAGGAACACGGTCGCCTTCCGAGAGCAGGAGGACATCATCACAAACCACTTCGCGCCCGGCGATGCGCGTTTTTTCGCCATCGCGGATGACGTATGCACGCGGGCTTGATAAATCTTTCAACGCTTCAAGCGCCCGCTCGGTTTTACGCTCCTGATAGAAGGTGATGCCGATAATGACAAACACAAAACCAAGCAGCATCAACGCTTCCTGAACTTCGCCTGACAGCAGATACAATGCGCCGCAGGCTATCAGAAGTAAGAACATCGGCTCTTTCAGGACTTCGATCAGGATCACCAGCGCTGTCCGTTTTTCCTGGGTCGGCAATTCGTTAAAACCATCCCGTTCCTGCCGCTCGACGACCTCATTCTGAGTCAGGCCAACCAATTTTTCAAATGATACTCCACTCATGTTTCTATCCTTTAAATGAGCCTGTTTTCATGATAATTATCTTTTTTTCGAGTCGTGGCGTCAGCTTTTGGCTTCAGGCTTTGTCCTTTTCTTTCAGAAGTTCATCGACTTTCTTTTCCAGTGACCCCAGATAGTCGGCGATGCTCCACGCCACCTTTTGCCCATTGGTGGTGAGTTCAATACCGCTGATCAGATCCGGCGCAGTCTCGAACCGGACGTCGATTTCAGCCGAGAAAGTTTCGTTCAGCGCATTTTGTATCGCCGTGCGTTGTTCGGCAGGCAAGTCAAAAGCGCTACGCACGACCGCGGGGTCAGAGGCTGTCTTAAGGGTCTCAGCGAGGCCTGCTTTCATCTGGTCGTCCATCTCCCTCAAGCGGCGGGTGAACACCTCGCCCAACCGTTCTTCCAAACTCGTCGTGGCGAGATCCGTCAGCGCCTTCCGGGCGATGGCAAATACTTCCTGTTGGGTGGATCGACTGATGTCCTGACGTAAGTCGACTGCTTCGCTTCTCAACGTTTCCATCCTCTTTTCGCTCAAGGCTTCGGCGGCCTTGCGCGCATCGTCAAGAAGTCGCTGGCCTTCGGCCTTGGCCTCGTCCGTCGCTTTCTTTAAGAGGGCGGCGCGCTCTTGGTCGAGCTCCTCGTTTTTGTGCTTGAACTCGTCGCTCTGTTTTTCGGCTTCGTCCTTTTTCCTGTCGGCGCTCGCGAGTTCTGTAGCGATTCGCTGCTCGCGCTCATCGATGGCGTGGAGAATCGGTTTGTAAAGAAAGCGCTTCATTAACCATACCAGGATGAGAAAGTTGAGCGTCTGTGCTCCAACCGTGAACCAATCTATTAACATAGCGTTACTTTCCTGTGGTTTGGGCGATGACATGGTTCCAGAAAGGGTTGGCGAAGATAAGGATCATCGAGACCACGAAGCAGTAAATGGCCGTGGACTCGATCATCGCCAGGCCCACGAACAAGGTCCGGGTGATGGTGGCGGAGGCATCAGGCTGCTGGGCCAGCGAGCTCAATGCCGTTGCAACCGCCCTTCCCTCTGCCAGCGCCGGCCCCAAACAGCCAAAACTGGTGGTGATACCGGCGATAATAATTGACGCCATTGCGATATAAGTCATGCTATCCATTGATTCTCCTTTTGTGGTTGCAGTTCATGTTTTACTCTTTTGCCTCGGTTTCAGGTTTGGGCTTGCGCACTCGCGTGGCGGCTGCGATGTACACCGCGGCCAGAATACTGAAGATATATGCCTGCACCATGCCGGTGAGCAAACCGAGCAACGTCATGATGATCGGGAAGATGAAGGGGGTAATGGTGAGCAGGATCCCGATAATCATCGCGCCGCTCATCATGTTGCCGAACAGTCGCACAGCCAGGGCCAGTGTGCGTGAAAGCTCGCTGATGATGTTAAACGGCAGCATGATGAATGTCGGCTTCATATAGGATTTGAGGTAGTTACCCACTCCCTGTTCCTCGATGCCGAACAGTGGCACGGCCACAAACACGCACAGCGCGAGTGCCACAGTGGTCGAGAGCGAACCGGTCGGCGGCTCGTAGCCGGGTATGACGGTGCAGAGACTGGCTGCGGCGACAAACAGAAAGAGCGTACCGAGAAAGCCCAGGTATTTCTGCGGCTGACTCAAACCTACCTCTTCTATTTGTTTTGCGATGCCGGTGACGACGATTTCCAGTAGATTCTGCCAGCGGGAACGTTTCAAGTCGACGGAAAGATTACGGGTGATAAGTTTTGCGCCCACGGCCAACACCAGCATCAGTCCCCAGGTGTATACAATGGTGGCGTTGAGTTTGAAAAACCCGTTTTGCCAGAAGATGATCTCGTCAGGACTAAGACGCATGATCGGCCTCCTTCGCATGCGAGTTGGGCAATTCAAAAGGTGGCCCGGTGAGCCGCATCACGACAAGGCGGGCCAGCAGAAAGCCAAGGAGACACACCAGGAGCCGCTGCCAATGACCGCCCGAAACAAAATAAAATCCCCCCAGAGTAATACTCACCCGCAGCAGCTGACTGCCAAAGAACCAAAGCCCCGGTTGCTTGGACGAAAAACCCCTGCGAACAGTCCACCAAAGACCGCCGAAGAACATCACACCGAGCACAACACCCGCCACCAGAGCCGGGACCAAACGTAAAGTTTCATTCATCACTGTCCTCCTGTTCCTCTCTCATTGCCTTGTCTTCCTTGGCCACCCAATGCCAGGCATTGAAACAGCCGAGACACAAGCCCATGACCAGCAACATCAGCGTCCAGGAATGGCTCCCCGGATGGCGATTGTCCAGCCAGATACCAAGTGCCGCGCCGAGCAGCGTCGGAACCACCACCGACCAGCCGATAAGTCCCATCATGCCCAGGCCAAACCAGACGCCCTGCGTAACGTTGCGCTGCGCCTTGAGCTTGCGCGCTACCTTCGCCGCGATTTCCCGGCTGAACGCCGTTTGATCTTTTTCGCTCTTGATTTTCGATTTTTCACTCATGATGAAACCCTGCCAAGCGGCTGATGAAACTGCTCTCCATTTTCGCCATCACCGCGCGCACACTCTGTTCCCGCTCGTTCAGGTTGAGAAACTCCTGCGCCACCAGGTAGCGCAATTGACCAAGGTCCCTTCCGCCAATGGCGTTGCGCACGGAAACGAGCACGTCAAGGCCGGTCTTGACCAGCACGCCTTCATCCACGGCAATGTATATCTCGCCCTCCGCTTTGGTTTCGTAAATCAGAATCCCGGGCGCAAGCGCCGCCGCACAGTCGCGCCGGTGTGGCAAGAATCCAAACGAACCTTCTCGGGTCTCCGCAACGATACGCGACACGCCGGCTTTCTCGGCGAAGACCTTAAACGGCAGGAGAACTTTAAGATGCATGAATGTCTGCTGCATGTTCGACCTCAGGTTCTTGTTGCGGTTCGGATTTCGGTTGTGGCTCGGAGCTGGCTTTGGTTTTAGACTCAGGTGCGTCTGCTGCTGAGGGCTGGCCGGATTTTGTTTTTTTCTTCGCTTCGTCAACCGTCCCGATCATGTACAGAGCCCTCTCCGGGAAGTCTTTGAATTCATCGCCCAGGATTCGCTCACAGCCATCCAGCGCGTCGTTGAGGCTGACGAGCTTTCCTTTAAGGCCGGTGAACTGCTCGGTCGTGAAAAAGGGCTGGGTGAGAAAACGATCCAACCGCCGGGCGCGGGCAACCACCTTGCGGTCCTCCGGCGAGAGCTGCTCCAGGCCGAGCATGGCTATGACATCCTTGAGATCGGTGTATTGCGCCAGCGTCCGCCGGATTTCCTGGGCGAGGCGATAATGCCGTTCGCCGACGATGCCCGGCGTGGCCATTTTGGAACTGGACTGCAAGGGGTCGATGGCCGGATAAAGACCTTCGCTGGCCCGCTTGCGCGAGAGTACGATCGACGCTGAGAGATGCGAAAAAGTGTGCACGGCCGCCGGATCGGTGAAATCGTCGGCCGGCACATACACTGCCTGAATTGAGGTGATGGCACCGGTATCGGTGTTGGCGATGCGCTCCTCGAGCCCAGATAGCTCGGTGCCCATTGTAGGCTGATAGCCGAGACGCGACGGCATCTGCCCCATCAGACCGGACACTTCCGAGCCGGCCTGGATGAAGCGGAAAATATTGTCGATCAGCAGCAGCACATCGCGGTGCTCGTCATCCCGGAAATATTCGGCCATGGTCAGCGCGGCGTGGCCTACGCGGAAACGGCTGCCTGGCGGCTCGTTCATCTGGCCGAAGATCATCACCATGTTCTGCAGCACGCCGGCTGCCTTCATGTCACGGTAAAGCTCCTCGCCTTCCCGACAACGTTCGCCGATGCCGCAGAAAATGCTTACACCCTCTTGATGTCCGATCATGTTGTGGATCATTTCGGTGAGCAGGACCGTCTTACCCACGCCGGCTCCGCCGAAAAGTCCCGCCTTGCCGCCGCGCTCCAGCGGCATGAGCACATCGATGACCTTGATCCCCGTCTCGAAGATTTCAGACTTGGTGGAACGCCTTGCCAGCGGCGGCGGAGCTCGATGAACGGTGCGCCACGCCACGTTCGAAACTTCCCCTTCCCGGTCGATGGCATTGCCGAATACATCGAACATGCGCGAAAGAATGCCCTTGCCGACCGGTGCCTTTAAAGGCCCGCCCGAGTCTTCCACCGCGATGCCACGGGCAAGGCCCTGGGTGGGGGTCAGCGCGATTCCTCGCACGCGATGCGCGTCGAGTTGTGCAAGAACCTCGATGGCAATCTTTCCGTCTTTTGCATGGAGCAACGAGTAGATGGGCGGCAAATGTGCATCGAAGCGTATATCGACGACACTGCCGCGCACCGCAACGACCACGCCGAGGTTTGTGCTATTTGCCCTCTCTTTCATTCTTTACCTCTGTTCTTCGCTCCCGGCTCGTCGTCGCGTGTCTGGATGAAAGGTTTGTTTACTGCAGAGTTCCACAGGGCGATGGCTGGCTGGTCGCCGCGATTGTGTTCATAACAGAGAATGCTGAGTGACGCGGTGTTCATCAGCAAATGCTGCGCCTTCTCAACGGGCAGCCCAATCCACCGGGCTGCAAGAACGCGCCCAAAGTGGCCATGAGAGAAAATGGCTACACTTGCTTCACATGTTTGTTGAGCACGCTTAAACGGGCTGGTCAATACATGGGTAAACGAGATGTCACGAAGGCGGAGTCCGAGTTGCCGTGCCGAATCCTCGCCGTGAGTGGTCAATGGAATATCCGTGCGACCGGTGTATTGGCCGGAGAGTGTCCACTCAGTTTCGCCGTGGCGAATGAGGTAGATGTACAAGGGGAGAGGAACTGTTGTCATGACGCCTCCTTTTCAATTGAGGTAGTGTCTTCACCGCGTCGTGCCAAGCCATTGCGCCTGGCTTGAATCTTATCTGTTGAAGCCAGTGCCTCATCGACGATTGTCTGTGCTCCCTCCAGGATGCAACCCAGATGATCCTTCCCCTGGAAACTTTCAGCGTAAATTTTATATATATCCTCGGTCCCCGAAGGACGCGCCGCAAACCATCCGTTCTCAGTTGTCACCTTCAACCCGCCGATTGGGGCTCCATTCCCCGGTGCCTCGGTGAGGATTGTCTCTATTTTTTCTCCTGCCAGCTCGCTGTGTTTGACTTGAATGGGCGAAAGTTTCGCCAGCAGCTCCTTTTGCTCTGGAGTGGCCGGCGCCTCAATACGTTGGTACTGCGGTTCGCCGAACTTAAGTGTGAGCTTGTGGTAGATCTCACCTGGATCGCGACTCATCCGGGCCATGATCTCCGCTGCAAGCAAAGCCGGTATAATGCCGTCCTTATCCGTCGTCCAGACACTGCCGTCCAGACGGGAAAATGAGGCTCCCGCACTCTCCTCACCCCCGAAACCAAGCGTACCATCGAACAGGCCGTCAACGAACCACTTGAAACCGACCGGCACCTCGTAGAGCCTCCGGCCAAGATACGCAGTAATCCGATCGATCATCCGGCTACTGACTACCGTCTTACCCACCGCCGCAATCTTGCGCCACTTCAGCCGGTTCTGAAAAAGATAGAAGACGGCTACGGACAGGTAATGGTTGGGTGGCAGCAATCCCCAATTGCCGGTGACAATCCCGTGCCGATCATGGTCGGTGTCGCAGGCAAGGCAAAGTTCAAAGCGGTCCTTCATTGCTATCAAACGCTGCATCGCATAGGGTGAGGAAGGGTCCATGCGGATTCGGCCATCCCAATCCACCGTCATAAAACCGAAGGTCGGGTCGACGAGCTCATTGACAACTGTGAGGTTTAATCCGTAGCGCTCGGCAATCGCGTCCCAGTAGTGAACCCCTGCACCGCCCAACGGATCGACCCCCATAGTGATCTGCGCTCCACTGATGGCATCCATGTCGAGCACAGTGGCAAGGTCGGCAACATAGGTATTGAGATAGTCGTAATAGTGCGTCGTGGAGGAGTGAAGGGCCTCCTCATAGGTAATTCGTTTCACATCCTTGAGACCGTTTTCGAGAAATTCGTTGGCCTCAGCATCGATCCAAGAGGTGACGGCAAACTCTGCCGGCCCGCCGTGTGGGGGATTGTATTTTATCCCGCCGTCTTCGGGAGGATTGTGGGATGGAGTGATGATTATGCCGTCAGCAAACCCGCTCCTGCGCCCGCGATTGTAGGTAAGAATCGCATGGGAAACGGCAGGAGTGGGAGTATATTCATCACCCTCTGCAATCATGACCTCTACGCCGTTGGCCGCCAGCACCTCCAGCACCCCGGCATGCGCCGGCACGGAAAGGGCATGTGTATCCATGCCGAGAAACAGCGGGCCATCAATTAATTGCAGTGTCCGATATTGGCAGATGGCCTGACTGATGGCTAGTATATGGTGTTCATTGAACGTCTTCTCGAAAGGGCAACCACGGTGTCCCGAAGTGCCGAAGGCAACCCGCTGTTCCGGAAGTGAAGAGTCCGGCGCGTCGCTATAATAGGCCGTGATAAGTCGGGGTACATTAATGAGCATCGATGGATTAGCAGGCTTTCCTGCATAAGAGCTTATATTCATAACTCTGACTCCTGTCTGAATGGTATGTTGCCATTTTTGTCTCGGGCGTAAACTAACAGAATGTTCACGCAAGGAGCTTCACTCACTATAGCCAGTGGAGATACCGAAACACTGAGTGCCGCCTCCTTTGACTCCTGCTTGTCCTTTTTCGCTTGGGTGGTTAACCTTCGAAAAACTACCTTGCAACATGTGAAAACCTATAAGAAAGACGAGCAGCCTCCCGGTTATGCGAAAGGCCGGCAGGATAATGCCAAACAAATCGAAGATCACCTTACCAGCGAAGGAAAAAACAACAACTATCAGGAATGCCAATATCAGCGATGTTGATGCTATGGCACTCTTCGTCTGTTTATCCTCATCATACGTAAGACTCAAAAAAAATAGGGATGTTAGCGATGGGATTCATTATCGCAAAGAACCCCATAAAAACAGTCAGCGCGTGCAGCAGTATCTTTTCCATTTTCAGCTCTCAGCCTCTCCTCGAACATTGGCCATGGTAATCGACGGAGAAAAGCGAGCTATCGGACAGTCCATCGCACATTCCAACGTGTAATTTTCCAGCATTAAGTCCCCCATTATTGCTGACACCTCTAGTTGCAAAGTTAATGCCGAGTTCATTGCACCGTTGAATTAGACGGAACTTATCCTTTAAAGCTAATGCTTTCCAATATCTCACAGTCCGATGGAACTGCCGAATCCTGGAGCCTCTCTTGTTTGCACATTCCTAAACATCGGTCATATATAACCAAAGGTCATATATGACCTTTCCGCGCACGCTTCCCAGCGCCTGCCATACCAGCATTTTTCATGTTATTTATCTCAACATGTCATGTAGATATGCCATTAAAGGCAAATATTCTATCTCTGGAATGAAATTTGAAAGGCTTGAAGAACAGAGAAACAAAATCCTGCTTGCAGAATTCATTTAACTGGAGGTCTAGATGTTGAAAAACTTGAAGCCAAAACAGGTGTTTCATTATTTTGAAGAACTGACTGCAATTCCAAGATGTTCAGGTAACGAAAAGCAGGTGAGCGATTATCTGGTTAATTTTGCAAAAGAACGAAAGTTAAAAGTATTTCAGGATAAAGCTCTGAACGTCATTATCAAAAAACCCGGAACCGTTGGCTATGAAAAATCACCCGCGGTGATTATTCAGGGACATATGGACATGGTCTGTGGCAAATCGGAAAAGTCCAGTCACGACTTTACCAATGATCCGATATCCTTAAAGATCGATGGGGATTTTCTACGGGCAAGTGGCACAACACTAGGCGCGGATAATGGCATAGGAGTGGCCTATGGCCTGGCCATATTAGACTCGAAAGACATCCCCCATCCTCCAATCGAGTTGCTCGTCACAACCGAAGAAGAGACTGGTATGTATGGAGCAGCTTCACTTAAAACTGCTCATCTCACTGGTAAAACGCTTCTGAATATCGATGCGGAGGAAGAGGGTGTTTTCTTTGTCAGCTGTGCGGGTGGATTGATTCTCATCAGTGAATTCACCCCTCGCTCGAAGAAGACCTCAAGCAGTGGCCTTCTTATAGAAATTTCCGGCCTGAAAGGTGGGCATTCAGGACTGGAGATTATCCAGCAAAGAGCAAATGCTATCAAGCTTATGGGAAGAATCCTGGATGCGGCCCGGAATGCTGGAGACTTTAATATCTCCGCGATCTCGGGAGGCACTGATCATAATGCCATCGCCAAAGAAGCTCAAGTGACTGTTGCAGCCAATGTATCCGTACTCAAAAAGATCAAGGCCATTGTTATAGGATTTTCCAAGGAATTGAAAAAAGAATTCGCCTCTGCAGATCCTGACCTGCTGGTGGCTGTCGCTTCCGTCGATAAAGTTGCCACATACCTTGGCCGGGGTTCTACAGAGAAGCTTATCGACTTTCTCCTGATTGCTCCTAATGGCGTTCAGTCCATGAGTCCCGATTTGGAAAATCTCGTCGAAAGCAGTCTGAATTTTGGCGTACTCGAACAATCGGGCAAATCAATCAAGATCACACTTTCCATAAGGAGTTCTGTCAATTCCATCAGGGAAAATATCACCCGCGGGCTTGAAGCCCTGGCGAAGATGGCAGGCGCCAAAACCTCCCGTACAGGTGAGTATCCCGCTTGGCATTACCAAGAGGATTCAAAGATCAGGGATTTATGCGTCAGTGTTTACAAAGATGTCTCGGGCAGTGATGCATCTCTACAGGCCATTCACGCAGGACTTGAATGTGGCCTGCTTAAAGAAAAACTGCCAAAGACAGACATGATCAGCTTCGGGCCTAACCTTTATAATGTCCACACACCGGATGAGCATCTCAGCATACGCTCAGTAGCCAATATGTGGGCATTTTTGAAGGCGATCCTCGCAAAATTAAAAT
Organism: Pseudomonadota bacterium; assembly: GCA_018821785.1. GTDB lineage: Bacteria > Desulfobacterota > Desulfobulbia > Desulfobulbales > Desulfocapsaceae > Desulforhopalus_A. The sequence continues at coordinate 10,756 of JAHJLI010000086.1, read as the reverse complement.
AAAACAACACTGGAGGAGCATCATGGCTAAAGCGAAGCTTGCAGTCAAAAAATATGAACTGTCTCGGGAAGCCTACGGCGGAAAGCCCGGAAACGAATACGTACCCTACATTCCGACGACGGAGGCAATGCCCGAGCTGACCGGATATTCCATAATTATCGGCGTGCTCTTCGCCCTCATATTCGCCGCGGCCAATACCTACCTTGGTCTTAAGGTCGGTCTTACTATCTCCGCAGGAATACCCGGCGCAATTCTCGCGACAGGGCTCCTCAAAGGGCTTTTCAGAAGGAACAATATATTGGAAGCGAACATGGTCGCCTCTCTTTCCGCCATGGGCGAGTCCATTGCCGGCGGCATCATCTTTGTTCTTCCGGCACTGATACTCCTTGGTTTTGGCCTGAGCATCATGACGGTTGTCATCGTTACAATCATCGGTGGGCTCATGGGCGTATTTTTTATCACCCCGGTGCGAAGATATCTTATTGTCGAGGAGCATGGCCATCTCATCTATCCCGAATCGATGGCAGCTGCCGAGGTACTTGTGACTGGAAGCGAGGGTGGCAGCGGATTCAGGACCGTCCTTCTCGGCATGGGAGTTGGCGCCGTTTACAAAATATTCTCCGGTGGCTTCAAATTCTTCGGTGAAAATGCTTCGTATACCATACAGTCTTATCAGGGAACCATGATAGGCGTAAATACCGTTGCTTCACTTATGGGTGTCGGCTTCATCGTCGGTACAAAAACCTCCATACTGATGTTTGGCGGCTCGGTCATTGCATGGCTTGGTCTTATTCCCTTAATTAAATTCTTCGGCGCCGGAATGACGGGGCCTCTCTTCCCCTCAACGGTACCAATCGCTGAAATGGGGGCCTTTGACATCTGGTCCAGTTACATTAGATATATCGGTGCCGGTGCCGTTGCCACCGGTGGCTTCATCTCGCTCATTCGGTCCCTTCCGACAATCGTCAACAGCTTCAAACAGGCAATTGGCGGAATGGGCAAAGGCGAAACCGAAAGTGTGAAGAGGATGGATCTTGAATCGCCGCTTACCTGGGTCATCGCCGCTGCAATGTTGGGCTTTTTGTTGACCTGGTTTGTGCCAATCATCGGCGGAGGCCTCGTCGGCTCTCTTCTTGCCGTGTTCTTCAGCTTCTTTTTCGCGGTCGTCTCGGGCAGAATGGTCGGCCTGGTCGGCGCTTCCAACAATCCCGTATCCGGCATGACCATTGCGACACTTCTTGTCGTCACAACAGTCCTGAAGCTTATGGGCAATACCGGTGATCTTGGCATCAAGACCGCACTGATGATCGGCGGCGTCGTTTGCGTCGCCATCGCCGTAGCGGGTGGTACGGCACAAAGTCTCAAGACGACCTTTATCATCGGCGGCACTCCGAGAAAAGTTCAGCTCGGCATGTTTGCAGCTCTTTCAATTGCCTCTGTTGCTGCGGGAGGTACCTTGATTTTATTGAACTCGGCGTATGGCATTGGTGACGTTGCGGTTCCTGCACCACAGGCAACGCTCATGAAAATGATCGTCGAAGGCATCATGACAGCTCAACTTCCATGGACGCTGGTCTTTATCGGTGTGGCTCTAGCGGTATTCTGTTTCATGGCGAAAATACCAATCCTCGCTGTTGCCCTTGGCATTTACCTTCCCATAGGTCTCACTGCGGCAATATTTGCCGGCGGCATCGTCAGAGATCTTGTGGAGAGAAAAATGCAACCCGCTGCCAAGAAAGAGAACGCTGAAAAGGGCAAAACGGATGAAAAGGTAAAAAATGTTGAACTCGACAAGGCCGTTGAAAAGGGCATACTGCTTGCGTCAGGCCTTGTAGCGGGTGACGCCTTGATCGGCATTGTTATCGGCATATTCGCCGCTATTGGTACGGATATCGCCTTCGGGCTCAAGCTCTTCCCGGTTATTGCAGGGAGCAACCTGGCAGCATTTGTCATGTTCCTGTTACTGGCAATCTGGATGTATATCTATTCGACGAGAAAGGATTGATCACAATGACCCAGCAAAGCTGTGCAAAGGATAAATATAACTTTGTCCTCTATATTCCTGAAATCATCCACCAGAAATTCAGAGTAACCGATGCGGGCAGGGTTATTCTGGATTTTAAAATAAACCCTGTGAAAAGACTGCTGGGCAGGCTTGTCAACAGAGAACCCGCTGCAACCCTTGAGTTGGATGAGCTTTCGTCATCGGTATGGCTCAACATGGATGGAACGCGAAGCATCCTCGACATAGCCCGCATGCAAAGCAAAAAAACCGGGGACGACATTGACGAGGCTGTGAGAAGAATCGTCCAGTTTATGCGATATATTGTCAACAGAGGCTGGATCAAATTTAAACTGGCCGAGCATAAACCAAATTAACGGTTTGCATTTATTTGATTCAACAAAGGTCCCACTGCACCTCTACATTTTTTGTACTCTTTACTTGCAGTTTTGACCTTCAACACTTATATTTCCGGCGATTCAAACATCCGTTTGAATATTTTTCTATTTTATTCCTCCTGAGATATTCAGTTCCACCAGGTGTGCATCTTGAAGAAAGCTATTAGAATTTTTTGCATTTTCCTCGTTACGACGGGTGTTTTTTGCCACCTGCCATCCCAGGCTGCGGCGGGAGAAACTTTGCTCGGCTTTGCCGAGGCATGGCAAAAACTGACCACTGACAACGACACCCTGGCCGCAGCACGGGAAACCCTCGATCAGGCAAGACACAAGAGGGATGCTGCCAGGGATCTGTATCTGCCGGAAATTGAGCTTTCCGCGAGCTATATGCGCCTTGATGACGAGGTGACCCTCTCCCCGAATGATATTTTATAAAGCATGCCGGCCGGAGATCGTCTCGCACCTTTGCTTGAACAGATCGGCCGAAGTAATGGCCTCTCCGGTGCAGCTCTCAACACAGCCTTTACCTCGACTATTGCCGAACGCGACAACCGGTCAAGCAGTATTCGCGGGTCCTGGCCGATTTATGCCGGCGGGCGGATTGATGCCGCCCAGGATATCGCCGCCGGCCAGGAAAAAGAGGCAAGTAAAAAACTGGAAATGACCGGCCAGGAGCAATTTGAAAACCTGGCGCGCTACTATTTCGGTGCTGTGCTGGCAAGCCAGGTGTACCAGACCAAGGGCGAGGTTGCAGAGGGGTTGGCAAAGCATTTCCAGCATGCCCTTCTCCTCGAACGTCAGGGACAGATCGCCAAAGTCGAGCGTATCCAGGCGGAAGCAGCCTACGACAAAGCTAGGGTCGAACACCGTAAAGCGGGCCATGACCTGGAGATAACCAGGATAGCGCTTACCCGACTTCTGAAAATGAGCGAAATTGTTACCCCGGAAGATGTCCTCTTTATCAAAGACGCCCTGCCGCCACTCGAAACCTTTCTTGAGAATACTCTCAAGAGCGCCCCAGGACTGGACATTCTCAAAGCCAAGCATGATCAGGCGGCAGGCCTGGTCGCTGTCGAAGAAGGCAAATACTATCCGACTGTTGCCATCTTCGGCAACTACAGCCTTTACGAGGAGGACGATCTGGCGAGCAAAATGCTTCCCGACTGGGTCCTCGGTATCGGGGTGAAGATACCCCTGCTCGAACGTTCCGGACGCTCCGGCAATCTCCAGGCAGCAAAAAGTGTCATCCGCCAGCTCGACTATTTGCAGAGCCAGGCTCGCAGCGATCTTTCCGTACTCGCCGAGAAGACCTATCGACAGGCCGAGCAGGCTCTCGAAGAATACCAGGGGTTGAGCTCAAACCTGAAACTGGCCGAAGAAACCGTCAGCCTGCGCGGTAAATCGTTCGACCAGGGTCTCTCGACCTCTCTCGATGTCGTCGACGCCGAGATGTTTCTCGCCGGGATCAAGACCCAGCGGGCGGGCGCAGTTTACGGCTATGTCCTCGCCCTGGCAAAACTCACAGCTGTCAGCGGCCAGGTGGATACGTTTTTCACGTATCAGCTCCCCTAGGTCCAACACCGAAAACAGAAGGGGAACACCCTACACCCTCTCGAAAATGCTCACTTAATTATGCTACAGATCCTTAGAACAAGAGGTACTTCCCCAATGCGCTTTACAAAATACTTCCTGATCATCGCCATCATTCTTGCCGGAGTATCCTGGCTGAGCTATTCGTTCTGGCGTGCCTACCAGCCACAACCGCCTAAGCTGCAAGGGCAGATAGAGGCCCAGCAATACAATATCAGTTCCAAGGTGGCCGGCCGAATCAGCGAGGTCTTTGTCAAAAAAGGCGGCCAGGTGCAGCGGGGGCAGTTGATTTTTACCATCCTCAGCCCGGAAATCGACGCCAAGCTGGCCCAGGCAGTGGCCGGCAAGGATGCAGCTTTGGCAGTTGCCCAAGGGGTGAATTCCGGGGCGAGAAAACAACAGATAGAAGCCGCCAAAGATCAGTGGCAGCAGGCAAAAAGCGCCGCTCTGATGATGGAAAAAACCTTCCGGCGCATCGACAATCTTTACCGCGATGGCGTCGTGGCCCTGCAGAAACGCGACGAGGCCGCAACCCATTTCCAGGCCGCAACCCATGCAGCCGACGCAGCCTTTCAGATGTTCAAGTTAGCGGAAGAAGGCTCCCGCGAGGAAGAAAAAATGGCTGCGGCAGGTAAGGTCCGCATGGCGGAGGGAGCAGTCGCCGAGGGGGAGGTGTACGCCGCCGAGACCCGCATTGAAAGCTGGCATGATGGAGAGGTCACCCAGATTCTGCTGCAAAGCGGCGAAGTAGCGCCGCAGGGATTTCCGGTGGTAACCGTCATGGATATGAACGATGCCTGGGCGGTCTTTCATGTCCGTGAAGACCGCCTTGCGGAGTTCTCAAAAGATCATGAATTTTATGTGACCATCCCGGCCTTGGCCAATAGTCGCCATCTCTTTCGCGTCAGCCATGTTTCAGTCATGGGGGATTTTGCCACCTGGCGAGCAACAAACAGCAGCAAGGGCTTTGATATGCGCAGCTTCGAGGTTGAGGCACGACCGATCCAACCTATTGAAGGGTTGCGGGCCGGCATGAGCATCCTGGTACAGCTATGACCTCTTTTCAACCTTTTGGCCGATTGGTTGTAAGAGAATGGCGGGCACTGCTGGAGGACCCCTGGCTGTTGAGCCTGGTCAGCTGGATTCCGCCCCTGATCTTCCTCCTTCTCTGGGCTATCATGTCGGCTGGGATTGCCAGGGATCTGCCCATCGGTATCGTCGATCTCGATAAGAGCGCGATGTCCCGTAGTCTTATCCGCCACTACGATGCCAGTTCGGCTCTTGCCGCAGATAGTGCCTACATCGATCCGAGCCAGGGCGCCGCCGCCCTTCGGGCCGGAAAGATTTACGCTTTGGTGGTGATTCCGTCAGATCTTGAAAATATGACACTGCTTGGCCACCCGCCCCAGGTGAGCGCCTTTGTCAATACTCAGTTTCTCTTAATCGGCCGAATTGTCAACACTGCCCTCCTGCAAGCGCAGGGAACCTTTGTCACCAAGGTTGAGGTGAGAAAAAATCTGGCCACAGAATCCCCGGTGTTTGATCTGGCACTCGCTGGTGCTGTGCCGGTCGGCACCCAGGTTACTCCGCTTTTCAATGTCAGCACAAACTATGCCCAGTTTCTTGTTGCCGCCATGCTGCCTGCCGCCTGGCAGATATTCATGGTCGCTGCCACCGTCCTCTCCCTGGCGGCCGAACATCGCCGCGGAGACACCAGGCAGTGGTTGGGTACGACCCCTGTTCGCGCTCTTTTTGCCAAACTTCTGTCGCTTGCCATTCTTTTCTGGCTGCACGGCCTGTTCTTTCTCTGGTTCATGTACGTGCAGCAAGGCTGGCCGATGCACGGCGACTGGACCGTGCTGCTCTTTGCCCAATTGCTTACGGTCTGCGCAAGCCTGGCCTCAGCTTCGGTATTCTTTTTCATAACCATGGATGCTGCCAGGGGGCTCAGCCTTGCCGCAGCCTATGCGGCTCCGGGTCTGGCCTTTATAGGGGTAACCTTTCCCATTACCGACATGACCCTGCCGGCGAAAATCTGGCGCAGTTTTCTACCGGTAAGCCACTATATCGAGATCCAGTTCGGCCAGGTAAATTATGGCGCGCCCCTGCCATCGGCCATCCCTCAATTGGCAGCCCTCGGGTGGTTCATCCTGCCGCTGCTTTTTTCCATCTATCGGGCCAGAAAACTCGCCGAAAGCCCCAAGGAAGACCGGATATGTGCATGAGCTGGCGGGATACTTTACAACATGAAGTGCGGGCTATTTTCACCAATCCGACAATACTCTTGACGGTCTTTGGCGGGGTGCTGCTCTATTTCTTTCTTTATCCCCTGCCATATATCCAGCAGGTGCCGAGAGATCAGGAGGTGGTGGTGGTCAACCTCGACAACAGTCAGTTGAGCAGGCACCTGGAGAGAATGGTCGATGCCACCCCCCAGGTTCGCTTGAGCGCAAGGGCCTCTAGCCTGGCAGAGGCAGAGAGGATCTTCGTCGCTCGGAAAATGGCGGGGATTTTGGCAATTCCCGAAAATTTTTACCGAGATCTTCTCCTTGGCCGCAGGCCCACCCTGTCCTTTGCCGGCGACGCAGGCTATTTCCTGGTCTACGGCACCGTCCTGGAAGGAATGGCCGGCGCCGGCAATACCTTGGCGGCGGAAGTCAAGATGAATCGAATGGTCATGTCAGGCCAGGCGCCTGCGCTTGCAACCGAACAGTATAGTGCGATCCGCCTCAATCTGGTTCCGGTCTTCAATCCGACCATGGGTTATGTCAATTATGTCATTCCGGCAGTCTTTATCCTCATCCTCCATCAAACGCTCATCATGGGTGTCGGCATTCTCGGCGGGGGGCAGGATGGTTACCGACAACGCACTGCGCCACTGCAACTTCTCGTGGTGCGCACAGGGATCTTTGTCGCCATCTACTGGCTGCTGGCAATGTACTACTTCGGCTTCGGTTTCACTTTCTACGATGTCCCGAGGCTCGCGGGTCTTCCCGAGCTCCATCTCATTCTCCTGCCATTTCTGCTCAGTGCCACCTTTCTCGGGATCTGCCTGGGGTCCCTGCTGCCGCGACGCGAACTGGTGACCCTTTTGGTCCTTATCAGCTCCCTGCCCCTGGTCTTCGCCTCCGGCTTTATCTGGCCGATCTCCGCCATCCCCACACCGATTATTGTGGTAAGCCAACTGTTTCCGGTTATCCCGGCCATTCAGGCTTTTATAGCCGTAAACCAGATGGGTGCCAAATTTTCCACGATTCTCCCCCTTTTCTATCAGCTCTGGCTTTGTACTGCCTTGTACGGAACCCTTGCCTGGTGGTTACTGCGTAGCAAAATAACCCCCCCCATCGCGACAGAAGGGGCATCATAAAAAATCCCGTTTATCCGGGCTTAGACATTGGTTTTGTGCAGGCAAGTTCGGTTCCGGCGCAAGGTGTCAACCGCAGTAAGAGACAAGGTCAGCCAAGCCAAACCCGCGGCAATAGCCCCCAATACATCACTGAGATAATGCGCTCCCAAGTACACGCGGCTAAAGGCGACCAGCAGAATTATTACAATTGCGCCAAGGACTGCGCCAACCCGCCAGCGCCATGTCTTGAGTGCGATGACGGCAAAGACAGCCAACAGCCCATACAGCAACGTGGCCGCCATGGTATGGCCACTGGGAAAACTGTAGCCGGAGAAGAACAGCAACGAACCCTCAAAACTGGGGCGGTTACGATGGAAGGCGATTTTCAGGAGAGAGTTCAGAATCATGCCACAGGGCAGAGCGATTACCAAGGCCAGCAATCGATACCAGAACCGCTTCCAGCTTAAGACAAGCGCGGTTACCGTCCCGAAGACCGTCACCCATACAGTCGAGCCAAGATCGGTCACGAATTGCATAGTTGTCATGAGTCCGGGAGTCCGATGTATGTTGAACCACTCGGCGATATTCATATCGAGAAGGGTCAGCGGGTCGCCCGCGACCACGTCCTCGGCGATGCCTCCGAAGATCCAGGATGCACCGATGATAAGCAGAACCCCAATTGTCAAATGGAGTCCCATCGAGCCATGCGGCGAGAGACGATTAAAAAAGAATTGCAGCTGTGGAGAAAATCGTTGGCGGAGGGCCATCATATACCGATGCTCCGCCAACCCCTGCCAGCGCCGCTTAACATCTTCTTCATGCCGCACCAGCCAACGCCAAAGCCAGAACAAGGCGATGGCGAGCAGGAGCGCGCCGCCAACGATTTTGCCGGCAGCACCGATCCACTTTTCGGCAATACGCCAACTCTTCCCTGCCACATAGCCTACCCAAACGAACACAGTCGCCCAGACGATGCATCCCAGCGCATTAAAGATGAGAAATCTCAAATAGGGCATGCCCCGTTCGCCAGCGACGAAAGGCATCAATGACCGCAACAGATGCAGGAAATGACTGCTGAAAACGGCTTTTCCGCCATGTGTTAGCAAAAAATCATCAACGCGAACCAGGTGCTCCTGACGGAGGCCAAAACGACCGCCGTGTTTCACTAACCACCCTCTTCCTAAATGCCGCCCCAATTCATAACCAATGCTGTCTCCAAGAATAGCGGCGAGAGAAATCACAAAGATAAGGATATCCAGATCGAACACCCCTTGTTCTGCAAAGAAACCTCCCACCAGCACCAGGCTCTCGCCTGGCATGAACAAGCCCAGCAACGCTTGACACTCAAGCGCCACGACAAGAAATATAACAAGGTAACCCCAATGACCAAGGTGGCTGACAAAATTTATCAAATAATCGAACATGAACCTGTTTCGGCTCCTGAGGGGGTACGGATATTGAGCCAGCGAATCAACCGGACACTGCTTTTGTTATAAGATGGTCATCAGAGGAATGTGCCGGAGAAAAGAACAAATATTCTGCTATTTTCAGTATTTTTCTTAGCACTTCAAAGTTTCTTTTGTGAAAGGATATGAAGTGAAGCCACCTTTACACATGAGAAGCGATGCACGGGAGGTAATATGTTTGATCGATTTTCGCTGAATGTCAGCAACTCCGACTCATAAGGAGGTCTTCCCTGGAAGGCCTCTATCCGAAGGCGTGTCTCAATTCGCCCCACCGGAATCCTTGTCCATTTTATGGCAAAAGGGTTCCGGTGGCAGAAAATCCTAACCCCAATAAACGGGATAAGTCACTTATCAAAAAATATTCCAGTAAACATGCAAATATTTTTTAGTAAGTGACTAATGGAGGGAGGATTGATTAGCGCTGGTTGCCATGATTATTATTTCCGCGATTTGAATGTTTTTTTTCCCCCCCTTTTGACGGGCGTCGCGATTCCTTTTGCCGATGCAAATTCTCAACACCCCAGGTTCGATTTTTCTCCCAATGTTTATTCTCTTTCCAACCTCTCCAGTTCTTTTGCACTTTAATATGAGATATTGGTTGAGAGTTCCATTTTTGTCCGCGCCAATGTCCTTCCCTGTAGTCGTTCCTCCAGTCATGGGGTACATGACTATAAAACGAGGGAGTTTTTTTATAGTGTTGCCAACCTGAGTTATGATGACGCGAGCGATACCACCTTCCTTCCCACGGGCGGTACCACCATCCATCGGAGAAAAAGATTTCTTCTTCAACATCGGGAGCTACATAGACATAGGTCTCAGGTACCACCACCAGCCTCGGCGGTGCTGAAAATTGGATATGCGGAGGCATAGGAATATTTACGCTGATATTTGGAGGCGCAGGTAGGTTAATGTGGACATTCGGAGGCGCAGGAACGCCTATGTGGATACTCGGAGGCGCAGGAATGTCTATGTGTAACCCAGCCATCGTTGGTAAAGGAATTAATGACATCATTGTCAACAGTGATGATCCTAAAATCATTTTTTTCATCTTTGTAACCTCCTCTAAATTTCATCGCCTTGTCCCTTTTTCCCCAGACGATATCTTGCGAATAACGTTTGTCGGTATTTACTTCTATCAGAAAAAGTAAAGACGGCTTGATCGTACCTTGCCCATGTATCGGGATAAGGCGTATATTTCTCACACATTGCTTCTGATGATGGTGTCCATCCGGAACAGGCTGTTTTGTCCTTCTTTTATATGCTCTTAAAAAGACTTGCCTGAGAAGTATTTATTTGCATCTCAAGAAGGGGGCACATCCTTCTCGATGCCTGCGACAATTCTCTTTCAGACAATAATTGAAAACAAAAAATCTCGATTCCGGACAGACACATTTTTTACCAACTCCCAAGAGACTGTTTTATTGTATTCTACTTGTACTATAAGCAAGTTTTAAGCCAGACAATCAACACCAACAAGCATTCAACATATCACACCGATTTAATGGAACAAGGAGAGAACCAAGGAGAGCAATGGCAGACATCAGCAACCTCTAATCAGCGGTCACATTTGGCCGTTGGTTGCATTTAACCATTTGCTGTTGGCATTTATTGCAGTATTGATATTTGCCACATCCTCACTCCCTGAGCCCACTCGAAAAATCAAAGACACACCTTGTCTTGTAGCGGGGGTGCGCGCCGCAAGAGACTCCGCCCCTGTGAAAAACAGGATTGAACTGATTTTTTTCGGTGGCCCCGGTTTGGCACGACATCTGCCCGCATACAGGAAAAAGCTTTATCTCGTTTGCCGGGGCGCTAGAGACCTTTTGGTATTTTACCTACGTGCTCAGTTTTGTTGGAAATTCGGCTATTGCCTTGCCACACCATCAGTTGAGGGCGGTCTCTTGGTTATCGTGTAAATCACTTCAACCTGCTTTTGCGACTGATCCACCAGCTT
>JAHJLI010000085.1 GCA_018821785.1 Pseudomonadota bacterium | reverse complement strand
GATCCGGAAAAGGAGTCTGCAGAGGGCTGAACATGATCCTGGGTTGTTGCTCATCTCCGAGGAGGCGGTAAAAGCGGATGAACGAAGCAAACAGACCGCTATTTCATTGAAACTGGAAGATATGCGCCAGAAGATAGAAGAAGCCCGAAAGGAACGAAAAAAATTCAATGCTCTGTTCCAAAATAATCAAACAAGGCTATATGATGATCAACTGGAGACCACCGATGGAAATGATAGTAAAAAAGACGATGTCCTCAGCTGGAAAGAAGAACTATTGCAGGATCCATATGTCGGAGAAGCAAAGAACATCATTGTCGACATGAAAGGACAATTACAAAATGGTTCTTCCAAAATTTTGCTATGAGCCCCAGCTTAACATCCCCCACCGCCGTCGTGGATTTTAGCCCAACCCCTCTCTTTGGGGTTACCACATGATGCGCTCCTGTTATTGGCGAGAAAAGGTGCTTATCCTACACCTTATCCAGATACTCACTCATGCGGTAATGTTTATTATCTTCCCCGCTCCTGAAAATTCCCATATGTCGGTACGTTGTGCTGGAGACTGGGCCGCTTGAATTTGCATCATGCTCTCAACCGTCCTGCTGATAAGCTCACCTGCAAGTTTTGCTTGCTCATTTGCTGATTTAAGAACAGATACACTCGCCGATGCTGCTGAATTGTTGGTGCCCGTTATTTCCATAGTTGCCTCAATGACAGAAAAGTGTTGATAGTTGTTCTCAAATAATAAGATGTCTTGGATTTTTCGTCAATGCGCTACATGACACAGAGCTGCATAAATCAATGCTTTTACGAAAAATCTCTCATGCCGTTGCAATAAAAGTGCAATAGCTCGCACGCCAACACCCTCGGCCGCATGGTGAATAATTTGTCTTATCGGTTCGACATTTGTTTGGTTTTCTATTTTTATTGAAAATGACCTGACTTGGCTGTATACAAAAAGGCTGTTCAGTTAAGGAACCTGGCCACTTTGAAGCTCATCACCGAAAATCTTTCTTCAACCTGCATACCCTGCTGCCAGCCACTGCCATCTGTTCCTGTTTTCTTGCTTTCTACTTTACTGGGAAATTCCCGGAGGAAAATATTCATGGAAACAAGCAATCGTCCCGAGGGCAAACTGATTCTCAGGACTCTGGCCATGCCGGCCGACACCAATCCACATGGCGACATTTTCGGCGGCTGGATCATGTCCCAGATGGATATTGCCGGCGGAATCCTGGCCCGGGAGATCGCCTGTTCAAGGGTAGTAACAGTAGCCGCCGAGTCTATTGCCTTCATCAAGCCGGTGCATGTCGGAGATGTTGTCTGCTGCTATGGCGAGGTGATTCGCATCGGCACTACCTCGATCACCATCAACCTGGAGGTATGGGTCAAGCCTGCCCTCGACAAACCCGTCGATGAAACCCCGGAACAACACGTGACCAAGGCCGCCTTCACCTATGTGGCGGTTGACCGGGAAGGAAAAAAACAGGTGCTCAACCGCAATTGCAGCGGCTGACCGACAAAGGACAAACTTCGCCCTCTGGTCCCTGCCTTTCATCTCATTCGACTTTCTGTTTTTCCCGGTGCAGAAAGCTGAGCACAGCCGGCCAGTATTCAGGGAACATTTCAATTGTTCCATGATCGGCCTCAGCAATAAGGACGATTTCTTTTGCGCCCTGGATATGACGGATGAGGTTTTCAGTCCGCCCTGGAGGAATGACCCTATCCCGACCACCATAAATTACCAGGAGGGGACAGCGAATCCCCTGCAGAGAACCAAGCGAATCAAAACGATGTTTCAGAAGCTGCCCAATCGGTAGCCACGGATAATGTGACCGGGCAACATTTTCGATGCTGTCATAGGGAGTTACAAGAATTGCCCCCTGAACGGACCGTCTCGCCGCAACATGACAAGCCACTCCTGAGCCGAGGCTGCGACCGATGAGATAGATCTCTTTTGGTGCGGAGGTGCTGACTATATCATCGAGTACCGCCAGGGCGTCGGCAAAAAGCTCAGCCTCTCCAGGCTTGCCGGTGCTTGGCCCGTAGCCTCGGTAAGCAACAAAGAGAGTCGCCGCCTGAACACCTTGATATTCCTCAATATTAAAAAAGACATCTTCGGCGTTTCCACCATAATAGATAAGCAGCTTCTCGCGAAGAAACACCGGGTTGACCAGCCAGCCCCGAAGGTCGACCGGGCCCCGTTCGAGATGATAGTCGATGACCTTGTCGAAATTATGGTTCTCATGCCGGGCGGCGGTCTGGTAAAAAATAAAAGAATCCTGGCGCAGGTACATGAAAAGCGCACAAAATATATAGCAAATCAACAGGTAGAACAAAATCTGAAAAGCCAGGGTCATCTTCATATTCTCCCGCTCATGGGTGATCGACTGAGCACATCTGCACGGCTCATCCGGTTTATCGGGGTCAACAAGAACTACCATGAAAAAGTGACAGCTGTCAACGAAACCGACAATTGAGGGATTGAGGACACCGTCATTACTTTTTTCTCACTCGCATGGTAAGCTTGCACCATGAACCTTAAAAATTTTTACCACCAGGAACTGCACATCGGTGAATTCACCACGTCTCGAGGCCAATCCTGGTGCATTTTCGGAGAAAACCACTCCGGTATCGATCGCTTTATAGACCTGCTCTCCGGGAAACTTACGCGCTACCGTGCCGACATCCTCGATCTTCCCCAACGCCCAGGTTTCGTGACGTTTCGCGCGCAACAGGAGCTGTTTGAGGAAGAAATCCACAATGACGACAGCGACTTCCTCAACAGAACCGATCCCGGTACTCTGGTTCGCCAATTTCTGCCGGACCACAAAGATCATTTTCGCCTGTTGCAAACTTTCAACATGATCGATTGCCTTGACCTCGGGTATCGCCAACTCAGCTCTGGACAGGCAAGAAAACTTCTGTTGCTGCGCGAACTGACCGGCGGCACCACCACCCTGGTGCTTCAAAATCCGTACGATGGACTTGATGCAGAGAGTTGTTGTGAATTGAACCAGGCCCTCATGCATCTCCCTGAGCGCGGCATTGAGGTGCTGGTGAGCGTCAACGCTCTTTGTGATATCCCAGCCTGGACAAGTCACCTGGCATTTATAGAAAACGGACGACTTGCTTGTGCCGGCCTACAAAACACGGTGCTGCCGAAGATAGATAGGAACATGGTCGCCAACCACACACATCACGATGTGATCAGATCTCTCTTCCTCCAGTCGCCAGCTGAAAGCAAGCATCAAAGAGAAGAACTGGTCTTTCTACGCAATGGCTTTGCCGAATACGGGGAGAAAAAGCTGTTCAGCGGCCTTAACCTGACAATCGAAAGCGGCGACCACACCCTCGTCACCGGACCGAACGGCTGTGGCAAATCCACGCTTCTCGACATTATCACCGGCGACAACCCTAAATGTTACGCCAATGAGCTGCGCATTTTCGGCAAAAAACGCGGAACCGGAGAATCCATCTGGGAGATTAAAAAGCACATGGGCATTGTCTCCCCATCCCTGCACCGGGAACACCGTCTCCCAGGCAGCGCCCTCCAGGTTGTCCTCTCCGGATTGTATGATTCGATCGGCCTGTATCAAAAAGCGGGGAGCATCGAGATCAAAAAAGCGCGTCAATGGCTGACCTGGCTAGATTTTAGCGAAAAAGCCGACATCCCTTTCCGACGCTTGAGTTTTGCCGAACAGCGCCTGGTGCTCATTGCTCGAGCCCTGATCAAACGCCCCAAGCTGCTCATTCTCGATGAGCCGACTCAAGGCTTGGACGACGACAACCGCAACACCATCCTTGATCTCCTCGAGGAAATTGCCGCCCGAAACCTTTCCACCATTCTCTTTGTCAGCCACAGGAAAGACGAACACCGTCCTTTTTTTCGCCAGCAGATCGGCCTCGACTCCCTTTCGATATGAGACATAATGGGCTTTCTTGCAAACACGACTGTTCATGCCCTAATTGCTACTTTTCTGAAAATTGGGGCCATCAACCTTTTCGGCATAGGGGGAATTGCAGTAATTTTTCTGCCCATTGACAGAACCCTTGGTTAAAAGGAGGTGTATGCTTTGGTGTGGATCTGCCGTATTTTTCAACAGTTATTGCCAGCAAGCCAGATATAACAGCGGCAGAGAGGGATGTTCCGCTAAGAAAATTATAGCGATCTTCCGGGAGTGTGGTGAATAATTGGTTGGAGGGTGCCGCAATGTCCGCAAGTGCGGCTACTGTGGCGTTTGGGACTGGATTCCCCGCTCTATCGATACCGGCCACGGATAATACTGACACATGTGAGGCGGGAAAAGTCAGTTGATTCTGGTCAATGTCATTTCCCGCTGGCGCAACTAACAGGATATTTTCAGCACTGGCTTTGTCTAAGAGTTTTGCCAAGAGTGGATCGCGACTGCTCATGCCAAGACTCATATTGATAATGTCAGCACCAGCTTGAATGGCAAAATCAAGTGCCTGGGCAACAGAAGAGCTAGAACATTCGCCCTCTGGCCGATTTTCCTGGATTTGTCTGCATGCTCTCAGTGCTATAATCGAAGCCTTTGGGGCGACACCTGATATACCGATATTGTTTTTTTCTGCGGCGATCAACCCCGCAACTCCAGTCCCATGAATCTCTTGACAATATTCTGAGTCGTCAACGAAATTTTTGGTTATGGTGTTTTTTTTCTTCAGGTCTTTGTGGTTTACCGCAACGCCTGTATCAATGACTGCAACCGCAACACCTTCTCCCTGGTAACTGGCATGCAGTTTATCGAGCTGAAGTTCTTTGTGGATAACCTGCATATGGTTGAGCGGATCTGTCAGGGTCGAAAAAGTGAAGTTAGGCTGGGAGTATATTGGGAGGCTGTGTTTATTGATTTTTTCGACCAATGACGGGATCAGTGCACTTGTTTGAAAAACAGTGATGTTAATATTGAGCGTAGTCAGTGTATATGTTTTCTTGGCATGGAGTTGGAATTCTTTTGTCAGGTCTTTGATGGTCTTGCGGTTCTTTTCTGTATCTTCTGCGCTGATAATGATTTCACCAGGCACCCAGTGAGGCTGTGCCCTGTCCGTGAGAGTCTGTTGTTTACTATCAGAAGAGTTTGGGGAAAGACCGTCAGACAGGGTTTCCGTATTGATTGGCTTTTCATTGGCGAAAAGACTTCTTAGCCGATCATGCGGGTATTGCAATTCCGGAAGGCTTGATGTGTTGTGCCCGATGGATGAAGGGGCCTTTTTCTCACTGACTGATGGGACCTGTTTTGTTTGTTCTGAGAAGTCGGTAATTTCATCAGAAGATCCTGAGATATCTATTCCGCCAGGCTGTAGATTCATAGGCAATCCAAATTGTCCATTGTTGTCGGGCATACCGAAATTGCCGACAGGGAGGCTTGAGTCTGGTCGTTCTTTAGATGATTCCCTTCCAAATTCAGCAGGGGAATGCGATGGCCCGACCATGGATGGAACATCTGTGTTTTTAAGAGGGGAGGCCTGGGCCGGCTTTATTTGTTCGGTTTTGCTCTCAACTTTATACTGATAGTCTGTGGTGTAAGGCACCTTTTTTATTGAGTCGATCTGCGGCGCATTGTTGTTGTTTACTTCACCTGCAGAGGTAGCCCAAAGAGGTGCAGCATAGAAAAACAGCATGCATCCGAAAAAATAAAAGAGGGTTTGGCTCATTGTCTTCGACCCTATTCCATTTGTCTCTGGTTAATGTGGGCTAACGTGAGGTATCTCACTTTACAGTTCATCTGGTACCTTGAATGTTGCCTCCGGTACCACCGGTTCCTTCGGTCTCTTGGGCTGGGTAGATAAGATCATACCATGGCCATTGAGGCTGCTGAGTAAAGGGGGGTGGTGAAAAAGACGATCCGGATCCACCGGAACTTGTGCCAGGGCTTGGCGTTGTTGAGGAAGGAGCATTGCCGGGAGAAGTTACTGGAGAAGAGGAGGTACTCTCGCTTGATGGCGGCAGCTGGGGTTCGTTAATAACCAGAGGAGGAAAAATCAATGAGCCTTGTGGCTGTTGGCTCAAGGCAGGTAAACCGGTGAGTGTTGTTGCCTGGGATCGAAGGTAATACAAGGTCATGGTGTCTGGGAGGAAGATTTTCCAGGGGCGATCGAGAATGCCAAGTTGTTTGTCGATGCGCTCTTCCTCATCCGTTGCTCCATGGGCGGTGACTGAAAGCATAAGGGCGATTAATGTGAAAAGCATGCTGACACCAACCCGCCGATATGCACTTGTCTTGCATTGAGTTATGTGAGTATACCGTTGCATATTTCTGTCCTCAAAAATTCATGGTGAGTCCGACACCGAAAACGGATCGCTCGTATTCTGCAAAGTCCTGTGAGGATGAACTCGTGGAATGCGTATAGGATATCTCAAGGTTTAGCCAATCTTTCCAGACTCGTTTCTGTAATGATGAATAGATCGTCCAAACATCATCAAGCCGACCGGGTGGATCTCGGAAAAACTCAGGATAGTCCTGTTGTTGATAGGTCACCTGGCTCTGGAACTGCAGGGACCAAGGCAATGCAACTTTGACCGATCCGGTGATGTCGTGGCTCTGCAGCTTATACTGACTTCCTTCTGTATTCTGGTGGCGATAGCTGTAATGCAATCCAAAGATCAGGCGGTTGTCCAAGAGAAATAAATTATTGTGTACTCCGAGAGTGTATTCCCTTCCGTCTCTGGAAAAAAATTTCGGATAGGGGCTGTCAGCCAAATAATCTTTTTTATCCCAGGAGGCTTTGAATGTTGAGCTGACTTTGGAATGCCACTGATATTCGAAACTGCCCTGAAGTGCAAATACGTTACTGAAACCGTCGTCACCAAGGCGGGTGTCGGTGTATTTGGTCTGCAACCTCGCCTGAAAGGGCTTGTCCAGCAGTGCACCGTTTGTATTGATGAAGAGATTGACAGCCTGGGAGAAAAGATCGTAGTCGCGCAAGGAACTTCGCTGGTGAAAATTTCCGTCTATTGCATAGCCAGTACCCAAGGTAAACCGTCTCTTGTCAAGTTTTTGATCCGGGTAACGCACTTCACCATAAAGAGTATAGACGCTGCGCCACGAGTCCTTTGGTGTTGTATCGGTACTATTATTTGATCGGACCGGGACATTGTTATCATACTCTTCTGCCAGTCGTGCATACAGGTTCCAGCGGTTGCTGTCCTTGATTACCTGTGCGGATTGCACCAGGGACATCAATTCGGGTAATACTCCTCTTGCCAGCCGCGCATATTCAGAATCAGGTGCCATTGCCAAAACGGTCTCGAGCATACTAATGGCTTCACGCAGGCTGCCTCGGTAGGCGAATGCCTGAGCAAGGTAGTACCTGCAAGCGACACTCCCGGGGTCGATATCCAGTGCATATTGCAAAACACTGACTGCTTTGGTTGGATTTTCAATTTCAAGCAGAGATATGCCTTTAATTCTGAGAAGCAGTGCGTCTTTCGGTCGTTCTATGAGCAATCGCTCCGTCTCCTCATATGCCTCAAAATATTTCTCATTTTGCAGTAAAATTGAGGCGTTCTGCCAGTATGGCGTTCCTTCGTCGCCGATGACGGTTCCGGGTGAGAGTATTATCATCAGGAACATACCCATCATGCATTTCAGGAGAATATGTTCCGAATCAGTTTTAGTCATATGGATCTTTTTTGCAGTCATCAGCTCTCCATGCATCCGGGGGGAGGGAGATTATTAAAAAAGTATCACCTATAAGTAGTCGCTATGTTATCAGATTTGACCATTTCTCGCCAAGTTAAATACGGTCAGCCCAATCAGGGTAAAGAGGAGGTCGTAAACATTTTCATTTTTTTGGGTGTCTGCGGTGGCTGGCTTGGTCGCTCGCGCGTCAGAAGAAAGGTCCTTGTGGACCCTTCTTCTGGCAGGGCGCAGTTGTATTTCGGCCAACATCGCTTATTTGAGAGTCGTCTTTAAACCAGAAGTGTGTTCGACCGTATTTACCGGGGTCTTCATTTCTACCGTCACGGGCTTGTTTTGTATAGGGGTGGCATGAACCTTAGTTGCATGGGGTGCTGATTCCGCAATTTTCTGCATACTACCGCCAATTTCTAATTTTGTTTGAGATTGCAGTCCATTCTCAAATTTGGCTGTTTGCAGGGGGGGATTACCTGAAAGGCTTATCGGCTCTGCTGCTGACTGTATGTTTTTTATAGCTGGCGTATCGGCAGCGGGAACCATATTCATGGTGTTGTGGGTGTGTTTTTGCTGCGGGGTGGTCTTGATTGTATCAACTGCCGACCCGACCCGAGCCATATTGAAGCCTTTGGTTGGCAGAGGGAAACCGGAACTCATGTCAGCAGAATCCAATGATCTAGTGGTTACCGCAGTGGAATTGAAGGGGATGGGGTTGATACGTTCGGGCTGAATAGAACCGGTGGTGCCCAACTCCGGTCTGTCGTTTTTGTTGTCGCTGTCATTATCGTCGTCGTTGTCACCATTACTCCCCCTCTTGGCGTTCGATTTCACCCATTCACTAAGGCTGCCGGAGTTGGCGCCTGGGCCGGATCCGCCACTACCGCCACCATTATCATATTCTTTTGCACTGTCAGAAGGATTCCAGCGGGGCGCCAGTCCTTTGCCCTGGCTGCTCTGTTTTATGACAAACGGGTTGTTGGTCTGCACACCTTTGCTGAGTTCGCCATGGTAGTGGCGCTTTATGAGATCTTTGATTGATTCACTCGTTGGTGCACCTCCGCCACTGCCGTCATCCGGGTTTGGGTTGCCCAACTCGTACCCCACTAAACTCCCATCTTTGCCATAAATCCAGAGCCAGACTGAATCATCGTCTAAATATTCGATTATCTCAACATCACCATCCTCATTTATAGCCTCACTTCTTTTGTATGAATGAGCCGAGCAAATGGTCAATAATACCAGTAATCCTGATACGAAAAAGATGCTGATGGTTTGTCGTGTTTTCATGGTGTTCTCCTCTCTATACACTTGGACTATTCGTTGATTAGGTTTGTTTCATGCTGCCTTGTTAAGTAAGTGACAACAAAAGGAGGAATGGTTCAAAAAAGAAATACTATTTTCACAAGG
>JAHJLI010000084.1 GCA_018821785.1 Pseudomonadota bacterium | reverse complement strand
GAATTGCTCCCCTCCAAGTGAGCTTAATTTTGTCAGATGTGTTCACGATCAAAGCAAATAAGAGATGGGCCCAAATAAGGGGAGAGTTTACATATTTCCAACAATAAAATGCACCAGTCAAGCTGGTGATTTAGGTCGTTGGACAAGGGTGGGGATGAACGGTTCGATTATTTGTAGAGAAGCATCAAAGACAGAACTCCCGCAGGTACTTCAGCTTTATGCTCAACCTGGCATTGATGACGGGAAGGTTTTGCCTCTTTCACAGGCTGAGCGTATCTTTGATCGCATCGAACGTTATCCCGACTACAAGATATACGTAGCGATTATTGGCACCACGATAGTCGGCACGTTTACTCTACTCATTATGGAAAATCTTGGACACCTAGGCGCATCCTCTGGCGTCATCGAAGACGTTGCCGTTGATCCAGAGTGGCAAGGGCGTGGAGTCGGCAAGATAATGATGCAACATGCGCTTCAACTCTGCAGTAAGAAGGGGTGTTACAAGGCTGTTCTATCCTCGAATCTCAAACGCAATTTGGCACATACCTTCTACGAATCGCTGAATTTCGAGCGGCACGGTTATAGTTTTTGCACATACGTTAAGTCCAAAGATCCTGAAAAAATTTAAAAAATCTGATCCAGTTACTTGGAGGTCTGTCTGGGGGCACACATTTAAAGGCCCCTTCACCTATGCCCCTATCTAATTTTCAAAATTGGCTTTTTCTACAGACTCGCTCCCTGTGGTCTGGCATGATGAATCTATTGAGGAGGGAAGAGAAAGATGACAAACCTAACAATTTTATTTATGATAGTGGCTCTCTGTTTATGGGCTGTCAACCTTTCAGCTTTTGATGGTCCTGTTCATGGGGCGATTACTGAAGCAGCAGTAGATGTTTTTAACGATGCTGTTGCCCTGGACCCAGACCTTGCCAAATATAGTATTGATCCTGAATCGACAAAGGTTGCCATAACCAAACGGAATAAGAATGAGGATAATGTATTTTATCCCTTACTGGCCCGATTGCGTAATTGGCATTTTTATAATGCCAATGAGCAGGAGGATGAAGGTTGGGTGAGGCACTTCCTTGACAGAATATTTTTACAAAAATTCACAGAATTAGATGAAGCTATAATCTCGGACGAGCCTGCTGATGTATTCATAAAGGCCGGCTCAGTTATGCATTACATCCAGGACATGAGTTCCCCGCCCCATGTTGTCCCTGTCTATCATTGGAAATTTTTAAGCATGGGCGTCATAGAGCCCTTTGATGCCAAGGTAATTGATCAAAAAAAATATCAACATAAACTGGCGTTGAACCAAGCCGATTTGAAAGCTTTTTTAAGCTGGAAAGACAAATTGAATGACCTGTTGGCATCAGAGGCAGGAGAGACACTCAAGGTGATTCAGGAGGAGATTCCTGTTGCAGATGCGTCCGGCAACAAGCCGTACAAGTGGACCGACTTTTGGCGTTTGCAAGGCAGCACTTCTCCTGCCTGTGATGACAAACAGCCCAAGCCGGGGTTTGGCACTTATGGTCGGTTCTGCAATAATTTTGGCCAAAAGACACTTCCGGGTGTATCACCAGGGTTTGAAATACCGCAAGAGGTCTATGAAGAGTTTGTTTTGCAACAGTTTATCCAGGCCAGGAATAGTTCCATCAAGGTGCTAGTCTGGGCCATGCGAGAACATCAGAGGCGAGGGTTATGGCTTTGAAAATCACTGAAAGTAATATTTAAATCGAAATTGCATCTCAATCCGAGCCGGAACAGAGGTCAGGTTTGACATTTTAAAGAGCTAAAATTTACCAATAGTATTGTACCGATCCTGGATGCGATTGCCGCAAAACAATGATCCAGGTAATGCACAACAGAAAGCTCATTTTGGCAATTAACAGACAAGGTTGGGTAATGGAAAACAGGACTTTTTGATATAAAATATAACCATGGAGAGTCGAGTGCGAAAGAAATTACAAAAACAGATTGACCGGCTCATGGTTGCAGGGGCAACCTCCGTTGATGCGCGCTGGTATCCTGTGGAAGAAACCAGCCAGCTTTTAATGTGGAATGGCAATTTGAAAAATGCGTCCTCATCTCGTGAGAGCGGGATTGGCGTTCGTGTGCTTTACAAGGGGGCGTGGGGCTTTTCCGCCTCGTCGGATATCGGCAATCTTAAAGCGCTCTTTGATAAAGCGCTGGATAATGCCCGTGTGGCGGCGGAACGGGTTACCTTTCCGGTCCGTTTAGCCGGGAAGGTGCCAATCAGAGCCTCTTTCATCAGTCCAAACCGGATTGACCCGTTTACCGTGCCGCTGGCGGAAAAAATAGCGTTTATGAAAGAGCTGGATGTGCAATTAAACCAGACAGGCGTCACCCAGCGGATTTGCGAGTTGATCTTCATACGCAAGCAGATCGTTTACCTTGATTCTGAAGAGAGCGAGATCGAGAAGAACATTGTCGAAGTGTTTCCCACAATTCAAGTCATGGGGGTAGATGCGCAGGGTGAGTCCCATTCGCGGAAGTTCAGCCCATCGCTTGCTGGCGCTACACGTGGTTGGGAAACGCTTGACCCGCAGCTGTTCAGCGAAAATGGTGCACGAATTGTACGGGAGATGAACGAAGTCCTGGTGGCTGACGTTTGCCCCAAAGATGAGCGTTCGGTAATTTTGCTCCCTGGCATTATGTACCTGCAAACCCACGAAACCATAGGCCACGCGCTCGAGCTGGATCGCATTCTTGGTTATGAATTGGCTTACGCGGGGGGATCGTTCGTCAAGCTGAGTGATTTCGGCGAGTTGCGTTACGGCTCTAGCAAGTTGACCGCCCGCGCCAATGCCACTCTCCCCAACAGCCCCGGCAGTTTTGGTTATGATGATGACGGCGTTCCCGCGCAGGATAACGTGCTGATAGATAAGGGGTTGCTGGTAGGCGCAATTACTGGCCGTCAGATGGTGGAAGAGGCCAATGATCGTATCGGCAAAACGATCTTCAACGGCAGCAGCGGCGCCAACCGCGCGACGGCACTTTATCGGGTGCCGATCGAACGAATGACCAACATTAACATCGACCCCGGCAGCGATGGCTCGCTGGCTGAGATCGTGAAAAACACCGAAAAAGGGATCATTCTGGACGGCGATAAGAGCTGGTCGATCGGCTCCAACCGTGAGCAATTTCACTTTGCCACTGATATTGGCTGGCTGGTGAAAGACGGCAAAGTAACCGGCGTCGTGAAAAATTCGACCTACAAGGGTGAGACTGTCAAGTTTTACAATTCGCTCTCTGCCGTAGGCGATACATCCACCTGGGAAGTGCGCAGTGTCGATAACTGCGGCAAGGGACAACCCAACCAGATCATGCAGTTGGGACATGGCGTTCCGGTCTGTCGTTTTGACAATGTGACCATAGGAGAATAACTGTGAAAGAACTAATTCTGCAAGTTTTGCGTGACCTGCGCACCTATGCTCTTTCAAAAAACGTTGAAGCCACGTTCTTCTATCACGAAGAAGAGAGTTGCCTGATGCGTTTTGCCAACTCGGCCATTTCACTCAATACCAACGAGCATCTCATTCGCCTGGAAATTACCGCCTTTGAAGGGCGCAAACGCGCCAGCTATGAAATGATCACCGATTTGAATAAACTGGACGAGATGAAACAGGGGGTTGATATCGCAGCCGAAATGGTCAAGCACGTCCAGCCTTTGAATTACCAGCCAACCGTGCCGGTCTATTGGGAAACATTTATCGATGAAAGCGTCTTTGACGCCGCGCTGGCAGGGATCGCAAGTGAAGAGCGCCTTGAGTATTTCAACCAGGCGGTTGCGGGTCTTGAAACGGACGAAATCAAACTCTCGGGGATTTTCTCTTCAGGTGTGAGCACCACCGCACAAATCAATACCCGTTCGGAACATCTCCAGTATTTCAAAAGTTCCGATGCGCAGATCAGTATAGTCCTTGCGCATATTAGCCTCAAATGGGAAGTGATTGCCGAGCAGTCGGCCCAGAAGAAAACTGATCTCAACCCGCTTGGAGTGCGCCGCGACCTGACCTTCCTGTTGGAGCGTTACCGGCACGATACGCCACAGCAGCTGCCTTTGGGCAGGTATAACATTGTTTTTGGATCTGCTGCCATTGGCGATCTGTTGAACATGATGAACTACATCGGTTTTAGCGGCGGCTCGATGAAACGAGGATTTTCTTTCATTGCCGGGGATCAGGTCGGTCAGAAAGTGTTCTCGGACAAGTTCAACCTGACCGATGACCCGACCCGTCTGGAAACTTTCCCGTTTCAGCGGGATCATATGGGCATATCCCGCAAGTTGTTCCCGATCTTTGAGAACGGGATTTTCAACGCATTTACCTGGTTGCAGGATGATGCCGATGAGTTCGGCGCATCGCCAACGGGACACACGGTCATGCATAAAAGCCTTGTATTGGGCGGCGGCGACAAAGAGGTCGCCACGCTCGAAGAGCTGGTCAATCTGCCGCGCGAAAACGATCTGCTATACATCCCTTTTCTGCATTACATGAACATCGTCAACCCGTCAAAGGGGCTGATCACCGCCAGTTCACGTTTTGGTGCACTGCTGCTCAAAAAAGACGGCTCGGTGGCTGTGCCCTACAATGTGCGCATAACCCAAAGTCTGCTGGATATTTTTGGCGACCGGCTGGCATGGCTCTCGCGGCCTCAGGCCGTCAACAATACATCGATGAGCTATGGCGCGCGCAACCCGACAGCGATTGTCGTCCCCGCCTTTATTCAGGTCAATGATCTGGAGATTTCACACTCCAATTCGACATACTAAATTGCAGGAAAAGGGGATAGCGCTACTATATGTGTAAAGTTAGAAAAATGGCAGGACTTGAGAATGAATAGAAACCCAGGCAGAGTCCTTTGCATCATTTTGTTGTGCCATCTGGCGGCATTCCCCGCATTAGGTCAGAAGTTCGAGTCTGGCAAGTTCTTTCAGGGTCAAGGCGCGACACTCTATTATGAAATCCGGGGCGTGCAGACCGGCACGCCCTTATTGGTCATCAATGGCGGGCCCGGCGTAGACCACACCTATCTGCACTCTACTCTTCACTCTTCTTCGGCCCTGGATGAGTTGGCTAAGGATCGCCCGGTTATCTTCTACGACCAACGCGGAGTTGGGAAATCACCTGCTTTGGAGGCGGGTCAATCTTGTACGGTCGCCGATCAAGTGGCTGACCTGGAGGCGTTGCGGACATATCTCGGATACGAACGTATAAACATATTAGGGCACTCTTTCGGCGGCTATCTTGCTATGGCATATGCGGCGAGTTACCCGGAAAGGATTGAACACCTGATCATCTGTGATTCGGCAGCCCCAAAGTATACTGATACCATTTTCCTTTTTGATAAGGTTTTCCCTGAAACGAAAGAACGAATGGAAGCGATAAAAGTCACGGATGAGGCAACGAAAAAGGCCGCTTTTATGTACTATCTTTCAATGCTTTTCTACTCAGCCCAAAACCGAGACACCTATCTTGCTAAAGTTACAACCATAAATGTGAACAATGAGGTTGGTGATACGCTCTGGAAGGATATGGAGAAGCTAGATTTCACGCCGGAACTCTTGAAATTTCGCTTTCCGACTCTCGTTATGACAGGCCGTTTCGATATGAACGTCGCGCCATCTGTAGCTTATAAAATCCATAAAGCTATTTCGGGGTCGAGATTTGTCGTTTTCGAGCAGAGCGGTCACTTGCCATTTTACGAAGAGCAGGAGAGTTTTGTGCGGACGGTAAAGAGGTTTCTCTTTGGCAAATAGGTGGTATCAGAGACTCGTAAAATGGTGACCAAACGTGCCTAACAATCGTCTCAGCGGGAGCCGCCGAAGCGGGTTTCTTATGGTAATTGGGGTGTTAAGTGGCCGCCCGGTTACGCCGGGGGTACAAGAAATCATGGTTGAAGGATTAATATGAAGAATGTTTTTCAAATGCTGTTTGTCATCTCAATCCTTTCATTGGCAATTCTGTGCAACGCTAAAGAGAGAACTATAGGTTATTTCGATCATAACTATAATGGTGTATATCCAGGTTTTAGTTCCTTAGAGACTGTTTATAAACGACTTGGAAAACCATTAAGAGTTGAAGCAGCAGGCGGTGGTTGGAATTATGTATTTAAGAAAGTTAAAGTTAATTTTCCTGGCGGAGACAACTCAAATGTCAATACTATTATAATTTATAACGATTATGAATATATAGACCCTAACGGGTTCAGTTTGGGCGACAAGGTTAATGATATAGGTAAAGCAATTGGCGTTGACCCTGGGCAAAGAGATATGACTGATATAAAAAATGGAGTTATCTGTTGGCATAACGGCCAAACAGTAACTCGAATTGTTCTGCCGTATAGCTTTTATATTGATTGAAAAAAATAATGGGGTCTAGAATTTAGAGTTAAATGAACATCAGGGCCAGGAAGTTAAATTCCAACAGCTAGTCCAGCCGACACCGGGAAGACCACGGTTTTTAATTCTTACGTCAGTTACCCGGTGCGGCGGACCAGCACGTTACACCCCCCATATCGATGGTACGATTTTTTTGTCAATGGCCAAGCCGAAGGCTGCAACTGTAGTTTGTTTCCATCAACTGGAGGTTTATAATGAAACTGTCCCGTATCTATCTAATCATTTGCGGCTTCCCACTTGCTATTCAGTTACTGCTGGCAGCTCCCACGTTTTCCGAAACTCTCTATACCTGGACAGACAAGAACGGTGTAGTTCGCAGGACCTATTACCCGCCACCACCTGACTATTCAAAGAGAAGTGCACCCGCCCAAGAATCGTCATCACAGCGAACAGCTCAACAAAACCAGGTTGAAATATATGTGACCAGTTCGTGTCCGTATTGCAAACAAGCCAGGCAGTTTTTTGAGTCCAGAGGAATCTCCTACAAAGCTTATGATATAGAAAAAGACGAGCAGGCAGCAGCCAGGAAAAAAAAGTTGGGTTCTGAGAAAGGGGTGCCGTTTGCAATTATCAATGGCACAGCAATCCACGGCTACTCACCGCAACGGTACACAAGTGCTCTGAAATAATTATCTCGATAATTTTGATGTGAAAATAAAAACGTAACAGTTTAGTCCAACTAATAAGGCAACAAGGGGACGGATTTAGTTTTATAACAAAATAATGCACCGAATAAATCGTTGATCATCACGTAACAATTGAAAAATGAAACTATCGGCATTTAACAAATAATATGAAACGGGTATTCTTAAAGATTTGCCGACTACTATACAAAATAATTGGAATATTTAGTCCTTTATTCAGAACCCTTGTGATTCATAGCGACATCGAGTCATTGGAACGAAAAGAAAAATATATCGAAGCAAGAAAGCTCAGGCATGAAAATCTGAAAATTCTCAACAAGAAGTACCTTGCTCCGCTATGGACGCAAGAAGGTTTTGACCTATTGTATCAGATCAAAGACTACCAATTAAGTTTAGTGGCATTTGAAAATGCAATTGAAACTTTAGACTTAAGCGCTGCCCTTTATGGTGTAGCAAACCCCTTAGATATTTATTTTGGTGCTTCTATGGCAGCAATCTCTGCTAACAATCAAGAAGAAGCACAAAGGTACTATAAAGAATTCAAAAATTTGTTTGATTCTTATTCTAAGAACCCAAAACTTAAAAACGCAATGAAATATTACAGAGAAGGCATGGATTGGATTGAAGATCATTTCCCATAACGTACTAATAACATGTAGTAAAATCGTCAGCCAGCTGTCCCACAGGACCCGCAAACAGCGCGGCCCGTCCTATCGATTCCCGTGGCACAGTGGCGACCGTTAACTTATTAAATAGTACGTTGATCGCCGGACACAAAAAAATTGTTACTCACCGGAAAGCTCTAATTCTGCGGCAAAATCAAGAGTGATATGTCCGGCAACCAATGACCGTCTTAATAAGATTAAATGAGAGAAATTAAATGAAGAAAGTATTAGTGATTGTCTTAATTATCTGTTCAGGATATTTCAGCTATCAGCATTTCTCAAAGCCAAAATCTATGCCAAATGCTCGCATTGTGATGTATTCTCTTAGTTACTGCAACTTCTGTAAAAGCCTTTCTAATGAACTCCACAATGCGGGTATTCAATTCGATGAATATTATGTTGATCAAGATAAATCAAAAGAGTCTGAACTCACACGCAAACTTCAGGAGCATAATGTGCCTGGAGGAAGCATCAAGATGCCTGTTGTTGATTTGGGTGTAGCGCTTCTTCCAAACCGGCCAACTCTGTCTGAGATTCAAAGCTATATCAAATGAAGTAGAAGTTGATAAAGGCAATCCAGCCGATATCGCTACGCCTCGGCTGGATTTTTCGTTGATGCATTGGAGCGGATAGCCCTTCATTGGAAAGGGCATTTTCCAGGAAGTCCTAAAAAACCAATGAATTATAACCTATCACCAAGAACAGAGGACGAAATCGATTGGCAGAAAGCTTGCTCCATCAAACCATCCCATTGTAAACAACCTGAAACCCTAGAGTTTTATACCCTTATTATGGTGGAAAATCCACGCCAGCAGTTCATAGGCTGCATTCTTCTTCTTGAACGGCAGATACTTATTGATGACTCTACCCCGGTAAAAAATGTTACCTTGCAAAGGGCAGCATGAAGATTACGGAGAAAAGCGTCAGATGCGGCAGGCCTGATCACCTTTGACGCCGACAATTTTGGGGTGCAGGAGTCCTTTGCCTATAACATCATTGAGGAAGCACCATGATTCGTCGATTTCCGAAGGTCTTGGCCCCCTTGCCTGAAGGCTGGAGCCCTTATGGTGAGTTTGATATCGGGCTATTACCACCGTGCCTTTGCCGGGAGCTGCACCCCCACAGGGGGGGCTCTTACCTCCCCTCAGGTGCTGCGGCGGTCGGTGATGGCACCCACAGGCCATCAGCACTTCCGATCCCCTGACGGTGACGACGGATCCATTGTTTGGCATCGATACCACCGTTACTGGGGGTGATGCAATTGGCCTTTACACCTCCGGCAGCAGCCTCACCTTCACTGGCGGCAAGACATTATATTATTTATGATGCCTTTGATCGGGAAGTCTTCACCCTTTTCGGCCCGATTTTGCATCCTTGGACATTTGTAATTCTTCAAAACGGCGTCGAACACGGAAGGATCACCAAAAAATGGAGCGGTTTCTTCAAGGAAACCTTCAGCAAAGCCGATGACTTCTGGCTTGAATTTCCATGTAAGGCGGACACTATCCAAAAAGCCCTCCTGATGGGCGCTGTCTTTCTGATTGATTTTGTCCACTTTGAAAGGCCTTATCATTAAAAGAGGGAAATGTAATTATTTTGTGTGGTGCATAAAATTAAGCATTAACTTGTTGCTGAACTCTATAATTTCCGAGGCAGTTTTTCCACAATTCGGCCCTTACTTACCACATTTTCGAACGCCTCCGCTCTCTTAATACTTGTCATTAATGAACGGATTCTTATGCCGTTTCAGAGAATACATTGAATATCTTCTTTTTGCACGATGGCTTAGTTCCTGGGAATTTTATCGGGGAAATGTCCATTTGTTTTTGTTTTGGGTTACTGTTTGTAGTGTATTGTTGGCTTGGGAGAGGGGAAATCATTCTGAGATCAGAGCTCCCTTTTTTTGTTACGGGTTTTGGAAGTGAGCCTTTGGTAGGTCTTGATCATTGCTTTTTCTGCAAAACTTCTCACCCCGGCAAGAGGATTTTTGATCCGCATGGTTGAACGGTTACGAATAACTTTACCCATGGTGGTGGTCGAGATCTCTTGTTCTTTTTCCCCAATCATACGGTTGATAATGGCAAAGAGATTTTCTTCTTCGAGCACTCGACGTCTTGCCTCGATGATATACGGCAACCGATCTTGATACTCATTGTTTGTCAAATGGCCTTTAATAATATCTCGGGATCGTTGATAATTGTTTATATCGATGGGAATGAAGCTCTCTTTCGGGAAGTAGTCTGCGGCATTGGGGGCGCCATGATAGAAGGGAAGAGTGTAACCAAGATAGGCATCCGGCAGTTTCTCGGTCAGGTGATGATCATAAACATGATTCTCAACCGCAATATGAAAGCGGTATGGGTCGAGCGCCTCCGCTTTATCGTTCATGGGATTGACTCCATGGCCGAAAACATCAAGCTCCGGCAATTCTTCTTTTAACATCCTAGTGAAATCAACACGGGCTGTATGAAGTGTAGCTCTGTTTGTCCTGTGAGAACAAACAGTTGAAATCATACGATATTTATCTGGCGGAGGGGTATTGGACATCGTATCCCAAGTGATAAATTCTCCTCCATCGAAGGGCAGGCCATAATGCCACATCAATCCGGGGTGGTGAAAGATAACCTTTGGGTGTCTCATCGCCCAAGGTTCTTGAAAGGTAAGGATTACACCAAATTGTCGCAAATAATCGGTGCCAAAAACGGTGATAGTAGTTGGCTCACCTGTGATGAGCATTGTCCGTTCTTTAGGGCAGTGTAATTTTTCCTCGGTGAAATAGGTGTCATCCCGGGGCAGATCGTGATAGACCACCAGCCAGTCATAATCTCGACAATCAACATCAAAGTCGAAAAGGCAATCCCCCCACTGCGGAAAGGAGTTGGGGAATTGCCGGAGAAATCCCGAAAAGGGCAGGCCGCGACGTAGCCCCCTGTGCATGAATTTGACCTTGATTTTTGCTTTGTCCCATTGCAGCTTCGGAATTTCAAGCCCGGCGGGAAAGCTCTCGGTATTGGTAAATGAAAAATATTTTTTCGACACTTGATCCCCACGAAACCAACAGAACTTGAAAGCCAGTTAGGAGTTTTTCAACTATGCCCATATTGTTGATGTTTTTCAGGTAAAAATTTCTTTAAGGCAGGCATGTTAGTGTAATAACAAGATGGAGGCAACACCTATTTTGGAGTCTGGGAGAAAGCCGTAACGGGATCAACTGGTTGCACGGAAAGAAATCTGGGCAGTCTTTCATGTGAACAAATGGACACAATTGAGAGGGGCCAGTCAGATGACTTCCGCCAGCATCCGTCTTCAAGTTGGACAAAAAGGTCATGGGGCTAAGGCGAGAGGTCTCTGCTGTGGGTGCCGAGCTTGGCCTTGGGGTTGGTGGTGGGTTACGAATCGTTTTCTCTTGGCAGGGGTCTGCGGCCGGGATATCGTCAGTGGCAGTGTAAAATAATTCGTAAAATCATACAGTTAAAAATAGATTTGAAGCGTTGTGCTCACAGGTTCTTGCCTGGAAAGGCATTTTCTAGGGATTTCTATGCGGCAAGGAAATTGTGCTCCTTGGTGAGAGGAATGTATTCTCCTCTAATTTTCACATAGGTCTTTTTGTGCTGATCCATGTATGTCTGAGTGAGTATACGACCAACAATTCCTTCAATCTGACTCACTATGAATCCCTTTCCTACCTCACGAAAATAAGGTTGATCATATTTGTCTTTCATACTATTACCTCTTTGCCGAAATTTGAATTTTCCCCTCGTTGCCGGCCTGTGCTATGCTTTAGGAGATAGCATTAACCATGCCACACAAGATGCCTCTGGTTATAATAGAGTGACGGGAGTGGCTCGTTGTTGATTTATCATATTGGATATATTGTAAATTAATTAATTACGGTCAAATTTTTTTTTCTAAAGTAACAATTGAAAAAGAAAAATTTCTGCGGGAATGGTCAAGAAACGCAAAAAACGACAACGGCGTTGACATATGGCTACCTAGTGACAATAATAGTTCAAAGCAGTAAGGGCTTATAAAATATTTTTGTTAAAACAAATAGTTGTTTGTATCATTTTGGGGAAATCGCTTTCTTTGCCTGACAAATTAACCTCATAACGAAGTGTGGGTGAGGAGTGTAAATATCTTTAATAATTATGTAATATCAGGATAATACAAAACATTTTCTAGGGTTCTGTAAACATTGTTTGCACCTATGTCAAAAACTGTCACCCATATTCGTACATCAGAATCATACCTTAACCTGTTAAAACAGAAGCTTTCTAAGCTGGCAGGTGCATGGACCGTTGAAGATTATCACGGATTAATCAGCTTTTACTCTTCCTTCGTTCCTTCTTTGATGAAAGCAGAGCGGTGCACCGTTTTTATAATGGATCTGGGGAGCAAAGAGATCTGTTCCATTTTTGGAACCGGCCTTTTAAATCAAATTATTAAACCACCACTCAAAGGAAGCATCGTTGGCGGAGTTATCAGCTCCGGCAAGGGATTCCTGACAAATGATCTTCAGGGCCACACCGGGTATCACTCATTCGTTGAAGAGCAAACCGGTTTTACCAGTTACAACATGATATGTGCTCCAATAAAAAGTATTACTGGAGACAGTGTTACCGGTGCAGTACAGCTCCTCAACAAAGTTGACAATCAGCTTTTTACTGAAGCGGATTTGATCCGCCTTGAAGAGATCGCCCATTTTTTGTCTCTTTCAATCGAGTCTGTTGTCCTTAACCAAGAAATTTTGAGGATTGCAACATCCCTTGGAAAAGAAGCAGAGCGTCTCGAAAAAGAATCGGTTAACGGAATTACATTGATTGCAGAAAGTTCGGCTATGCGAGAAGTGCTTGATCTCGTTCGTATTGTTAGTAAGACGCCCGTTAATGTTCTGATCCAGGGCGAAAATGGGACAGGAAAAGAGCTTGTAGCCCGAATGATTCACCAGTTTGGAGATCGTCATAAGAGGGGATTCTTCCCGGTTAACTGCGCCAGTATCCCAGAAAATTTAATGGAGAGCCAGTTTTTCGGTCATGAAAAGGGGGCTTATACAGGTGCAGATTCTGCAAGAAAAGGATTGTTTGAAGAAGCTGGCGGCGGCATCCTGTTTTTAGATGAAATAGGCGAGATGCCCATGGTGATGCAACCGAAAGTTCTTCGGGCAATACAAGAGGGAGAGGGGCAGCGAGTAGGGAGTAACATCCCCGTCAAATATGATCTGCGGCTTATCAGTGCCACCAACCGTGATTTGGCCGAGGAGGTTGCGCAGGGACGATTCAGGGAGGATCTGTTTTTTCGTATATTCTCCGTGGAAATCACGTTGCCACCCCTGCGGGATCGAAAGGAGGACATTCTTCCTCTGTCACTACACTTTTTGAAATTGACTACTGAGCGCTTCGGGAAAAACATTCAGGGATTTTCTGCTGAAGTGTTGAATGTGTTCGAGGCCTATGGGTGGCCGGGGAATGTCAGGCAATTACAGAAAGAAATTGAACGGCTGGTTGCTCTGACCAACGAGGGACAACTCATCCAACCGGATCAACTATCCAGGGACCTTCATTCCCTGTATTCGAGTCAAAAGAACCATGAAAATGAGGTTGAAAACGGTTACCTTGCCCTCCTGGAACAAACCCAAAGATTGGAAATCATTCTGATTCAAAAAGCCATGAGGCGTACCAAGGGCAACAAGACCAAGGCGGCCAAGCTTCTGGCAATTACTCGACAGGGCCTGGACAAAAAAATCAAAAGGCATAACCTGTTGTTCTGATGTTCAGCCCCCGCTGGAGTTGTCCCTAATAAATTCATTCTTAAGCAACAGGAAATGAATTTATTAGGTGCTGCAAGAGGGCTGCATGGCCCTGGCGACTGACGCCCGCATCGTCGGAAAGGCTTGAAAAAACAACTGCAAATCACCATCATCGTTCATGCCGCCACCAGGGGGTGTGGACTATTTCTTTTTCTTCTCGCTTTTGCCGGATTCGGCGCCTGTTCCAAAACAGACCGCATCTTTCCAACCAAACCAACCAGACACCCTCGATATCCTGCAGCTGGAACAGCATTCAGCGGTTAACTATCAACTGTGTCATCCGGAGAAGCTTTGGTGGCTTCATTGTTTTTGTTTGCCTATTATGCAAGAAAATGGCAATTAACTGTAATATCATACTTATTTTTATTCGATTCGGTATCTGCAGTGTATTGTGAAACAGGCAGGGTGGAGTGAGTGAGGTGGATAGAAAAAACAGGAGTGGGGGACGAGCAAGATTTTCACGGTCCGCAGCTATCGGATTGGTCTGAAACGATGTCAAAGTAAATACATAGGAGATCTCATGTCATTGCCGAAATGGCAGCAGAAACTGCCCAGCGAGAAAACCGTGACCGCACAAGCAGCTCTTGCTTCGCTGAATAATGGTTGCCGTGTTTTTCTCGGAACCGGATGCGGTGAGCCTCAGCATTTGATCCATGCCATGGTGGCAAACAGGGGTATCCATGATATCATGATTTATCAGATGTTGTCTCATACCCTGGCGCAATATGTTAACGATCCCGCGTTTGTGAAACGTTTTTCCCTGAAACTGTTCTTTATCAGTGAGCCTATGCGCAAAGCCGTTTTTGAGGGGAAAATCGACTATTTGCCCACCTATCTCTCGCAAATTCCCAAATTGTTCGCAAGTCGTCGCATCGGTCTGGATGTTGCTTTGGTCCAGGTCAGTCCGCCCGACCAATTCGGCTTTTGCAGCTTGGGTGTTTCTGTTGATATTACTCGTTCCGCCGTAGAGAATGCTGATCTAGTCATTGCTCAGGTGAATCCTTATATGCCGCGCGCTTGGGGCGATAGCTTGGTGCACATGGACGTCATTGATTATTTTGTGCCCCATAAAGAACCATTGGTCACGTATCATCTCAATCTGCTGGGCGACCATATTACTCGCCGTATCGGTCATTTTATCTCTCAGTTGGTTAGAGACGGGGATACCCTCCAGATAGGTTTCGGCGCGCTGCCCAATGCAATTCTGAAACACCTGACCCACAAAAAAGATCTGGGGCTTCATACCCAGCTCATTACTGAAGCCATGTTACCCCTTTTTGAGCAGAAGGTTATTACAAATCGGTTGAAAACCTTACTGCCAAGAAAGGTCGTTGCCTCGCTCTGTATGGGGACGGAAAAATTGTACCGCTTTATCGATGACAACCCGTTTTTTGATTTCCGCTCATCGGAATTTGTCAGTGATCCCTTGATTATAGCCCGGAACGACAATCTTGTTTCCATAAGCTCTGCTCTGGAGGTTGATCTTACCGGCCAGGTTTGCTCGGACTCTTTGGGCTATCGCTTTTACAGCGGCATCGGTGACCAGGTTGACTTTTTGAGAGGGGCTGCCATGTCCAAGGGTGGATTTTCTATCATCGCTTTGCCGTCCACAGCCCAGAACGGCAAGGTTTCACGCATTGTCTCGCATTTGTCGGAAGGAGCTGGCGTGGCTACTACCCGGGGCGATGTTGATTTTGTGGTAACCGAATACGGCTGTGCTGAATTGCAGGGCAAAGGGATATACCAAAGGGTTATCGAATTGGCGCAAATCGCCCACCCCAAATTTCGTGCGCAATTGATCGATGATGCAAAAAAACATCATTATATCTTTGCCGATCAACTGCCGCCGATGGACCGGGATCTTATCTTTCTTGAAAAATATAATTGGCGAGTGAACTTGAAGGGCGGCCAAACAGCATTCATTCGCCCGCTCTATCCTTCTGATGAATTCGAATACCGAAACTTTTTTTATTCTTTGAAAGAGGAGACCATTTACCGAAGGTTTTTTTATAAAATGAGACTCTTTTCCCATGAGGTTGTGCAGCAACAATGGGCTGAGGTTGACTACCACGACAACATGTCACTGATCGGACGAGTGCAGAGCGGAGGTCATCATGATGTGATTGCTATCGGTTCATATTCCCAGGAAAAAGATGGCTATGCTGAGGTGGCCTTCGTGGTGCATGATGACATTCAGGGGCAGGGGCTAGCCAGCCATATGCTCGGATTTTTGGAGCAGATTGCCAGGGAGAATAATTTTTTCGGTTTTATCGCTACGGTTTTAGATGAAAATGAAGCGATGCTCAATGTTTTTAAAAAGCGGTATCCCCATGCGCAATTGACACCCGGTTCGAGCGGCGGAACGCTTGTAACCATGCCCTTTGAGTTGTCTCCCAATGTCGAAAAGGAGCAACCCTGAGGAGTCGCAGATCCTCGCTAATTTCTTGAGTCTTCTTTCTAAGTTCGGTGGTGCTGAGGCTGCGAGGTGGCGGAAGTTTGCTGCCTGACCAACCGCCCGCCCAAGGTCTCCAAAACGACCGGGGTCTTTTTGTAATGGCCCCGGCAATGACCATCCCCCCTGTTAACTTCCCCTTAGGCCATGCCGATTGCACTGCTGTGCGTGGTTCCGGCCGCATTCATTTGTAGGGATTATATTCCATAGTGCACCACTGTACTCCACAAATTAAGTTCTAAAACTCTAATAAGAAATCAGAATTTATGATATAGTAATAATAATAGTGTATTATAAAATACACCGCAGTGCGGAGTCGTTGTGGCATTTTTTGTCTTATTGTTGCTTGTGGTGTTTCTGTGTTATTTGAAAAACTTCGGCTAATTTATTGAACTGTCGTGTTTTATTTGATTGACATGGTTTCTATGTTGCTATATATGGAATAAAATGGGTGTATGTGGGATTGTATGGTGTTATGTGGAGGGATATGATCAGCAGTAGGTTTCGTAGCAAATTCGATCATACCATCGACGAGAAGGGCCGACTGAGTTTTCCCAGTCGTTTCAGAGAGGTTCTGCGTCAATATGAATCCGAGGTCCTGATCGCCATCCCCTGGGACAATCATTTGCGAGCCTATCCTTTGGCAGAGTGGGAAAATCTCGAAAACAAACTGAAGAGAGAAGACGGCAACCAGTCAGAAGACTTGGACAAAATTATCAGATATTTAGAGTCGGAAAGTATTGAATGTGTCTTGGATAAACAGGGACGGATTCTGCTTCCGCCCACTCTCAGAACTGAGCTTGGTTTGAAAAGGGATATCGTCCTTATTGGGATGATAGATCGGGTTGAGATTTGGGACAAAGATACTTGGAACGTGGAGCGCGAGGTTGGGCGCGAACATTTTGGAGAGCACAAAGCAAGTATCAAAAAGAGGGGCATTATCTGATGGTGCGGATGATGCTTGGGAGGGAGCTGCTGCATCTTTTCGTTCAGCTTCAGAAAATCTTAGAGGCCCACTCTTCAACCGGGTTGGGTTAGTGTATGTGGCAACAGTCAATGAGGAAGCAGAAATGAATTTTCATAACCCTGCGCAACCCTATTTCCGGTCGAGGGCAAACACGCACTCTCTTCAACAGTTGCATAAACAGAAGGTCTTCTCATTATCGCGCGACAGAAAAGTATGGTTCTCGGCTGGGAAGATGCTGCTGGTTCTCTGCCCGATGTTACTGGCAGTGAATCTATGGCTAGCCTCTTCATTCAATAAACTTTCCCAATCTGTACAGGTGTTGGAAAATGTCCAGCATGAGCTCATAGAGAGTCAGATTACTCTGAGAATAAAGAAGGATCAATTATTTTCACCGGAACGGGTACGGGTAATCGCTGCAGAAAAATTAGCCCTTAATATTCCTGAAAAAGAACAGGTTAAGGTTTTCTAAAAAGGCAGTCTGGTCAAGAATTTAATCTTGACCATTCTTGACACAGCCTTGGCCTTTCATATACCCTGTCTTAAAGACTGCAAATTTTCGTCCCCTCACCCCATAAGGGAAAGTTCGAAGATGTGAAAGAAAGCACTATATACTCTTTGCAGAGGAGGCAAGGGAATCGCAATGAAAAAAAGAAGCTGCAACTTCATCAAATGGTTGGCAGTAGTGTTTTCGGTGCTTCTGCCTTCATCCATCCAGGCCGCTGATCCTGTCAAAATTGCCGCGATTTTTTCCAAGACAGGGCAAGCGGTAGTAGTTCCCGGTATTCGACCGGAATTTTTGGCAATCCAGCTGGCAGTGAGCCAACTCAATGACGGCGGTGGCCTTCTTGGTCATCCCATTGAAGTCCTTGAGTTGGACAACCAGAGCACGGCTCTCGGTGCCAAACAGGCCGCCCTTGAAGCTATCAAAGCAAAGGTCATTGCCGTTATCGGTGCTAATCGGAGTTCGCACTCTTTAGGGATGGCTCCGGTGCTCCAAACTGCATCCATTCCTATGATTTCTCCCATTTCCACCAACCCCCAGGTCACCCTTGTTGGCAACTCTATCTTTCGGGTATGTTTTATTGATGACTTTCAGGGGGAGGTTATGGCGACATTTGCCGCCAAGGAACTGCAAGCGAAAACAGCTGTCGTCCTTACCAATGCCAGTGAAAAATACAGTCTGAGCCTGGCCGGACTCTTCATTGAAAAATTTAAAAAACTGGGCGGTACAATTCTCTGGGAAGGTGATTACTTGGGCGATGCCGTCAATTTTGAAGAACAACTCGTCAAGGTGAAAGAATTAAAACCTGATGTCTGTTTCGTACCTGGCTATAATGCCGATACCGGATTTATTATTAAGCAGTCCCGGGAAATGGGTATAACATCGATCTTTTTGAGTGGCGACGGCTTGACTCAAAATATTTACAAATATGCTGGATCAGACGCAGCCGGTACGTACTCCTCAAACCACTGGCACCGGGAAGATGTGGATCCAAAAAGCAGACAATTTGTACAAGCGTATGAAAAGGACAATTCTAAAATAATAGATCCCATAACAGCCTTGAGCTATGATGCAGTCATGCTCTTGGCTGATGCAGTCAAACGGGCAAATTCCATCGAACCGCAAAACATTCGTACCGCTCTGGCTGAAACTCAAGGATTCAAAGGTGTCACCGGAGAAATCACCTTTGATGCAAACCGCAACCCGGTTAATAAATCTGCAGTCATACTGAAATTTGAAGAAGACGCCTGGGTATATGTGAAAACGATTACTCAGTAAGGTAACTTGAAGAGGCTCAGGAGTCGGGATGATTAAAAAAACGGAGCTTGTTGGCAGTTGTTTCATCATTGTGTTTTGCTTGTTGTTGGGGAGGATATCGCAAGCCTCCGAGACCATAAAAGTGGCGGCCATTTTTGCCAAGAGCGGTGATGCGAAAACGGCAGACGCCATGATTTTCAGCGGACTCCATTTTGCCGTGGCAGAAATCAACAATAAAGGTGGCCTGCTGGGTAAAACCGTTAAGTTGATTGAAATTGATAACAAGAGCACGGCGCTTGGCTCAAAGGCGGCGGCGGAGAAGGCCGTCAAAGAGGGCGCAATAGCGGTGATCGGGGGCTCACGCAGTTCACAGGCCTTAGCTATGGCCCCGGTACTTCAGGCTGCGCATATTCCCATGATATCAACCAGCGCAACAATTCCGGAACTTACCGCCGCCGGGGATTACATTTTCAGAACCTGTTTTGTCGACGATTTCCAGGGTGAAATCATGGCCACCTTTGCTCTTCGCGACCTAAACGCCAAAACTGCGGTGGTTCTCACCAATACCGGAAACAAATACAGCCTGGGTCTTGCTAAGGTGTTCATCGAACAGTACAAAAAAGCCGGCGGCGAAATTCTCATGGAAGGGGAGTATCTCGAAGATGTTACTGATTTCGAGGCGTTGCTCAAAAAGGTAAAGGCGCTTGACCCCAAGGTTGTTTTTGTTCCCGGCTACTTCAAGGACACCGGGAAGATAATGAAAAAATCAGAAGAGTTGGGCATTAAGCAGCAGTATTTAGGTGGCGATGGCTGGGGAGAAGATCTCCTTTATGAATACGCCGGTGATGCCGCTGAGGGAAGCTACACCTGCTCGCATTGGAATAGGAGTAACGCTGATCTCTTGAGTCGAAGGTTTACCGAATCCTTTGAGAAAACCTATGGCCGAATCACCTCCTTTGCTGTTCCTCTGGCCTATGATGCCGCAACACTTCTGGCCGATGCCATAACCCGGGCAAATTCCTTTGATCCGCCGAAAATCCGCGATGCCCTGGCCGCCACCCAGGATTTCAAAGGCGTTACCGGTGATATCACTTTGGATAAAAACCGCGATCCAGTGAACAAAGCGGCGGTGATCCTGAAATATGAGAAAAGTGCCACGGTCTATTTCAAGACCTACCAGCCTTGACAGGAGAAAACGATGACAATGGAAAACATCAGCGTATGAAGTGGGCACTGAGACAGAAAGTCAATGTGGCAATTCTGATCACCTTTCTCTTGATTGCTGCTATTTTTAGCGTCATCCAGCTCCCCTTTCAACAGCGCAGTATGCAATCGGCCATGAAGCAGAACGAGATGCTCCTGAAGTTGATGGTCGATCGTGATCAGGAATCTCTTGCCAATGAGATATTCGAGGACCGCAAGCGGGCCATGGCCATCCGCCTTGGGCAAATGAGCAGGGTTGAAGGTATCTTGAATATTGCTGTCTATGATAAGGCCGGGAAGCTTCTAATAAACGAAGGAAAGAATCCCCATATATCTGAACTTACCCCTGAAAATCTGCCGCAGCCGCTGGCAATCAATCTGATTCGTCAAGACCAGTTGGACAAGACGAGAATTCTGGTATTTGTGCAAGCAATCGAAATCGTAGGCGAGCGCATCGGCTTTATCCGCATCGACTATTCCCTGGCCGAAATAGAGCGGCAACAGCGGCAATCCTATCTCATCTTCGGCGGTCTTCTCGGCTTCATCTTCATTATAATGCTGGTACTGCTGAATTACATTCTATCCCAGGTGGTCATTCATCCCATCTCTTCGCTGAGAGATGCCATGCTGCGCATGAAAAGAGGTGCACTGGGTGATCAGCTAGTGGTTTCCAGCGAAGACGAGGTCGGCGAGCTTACCACGGCCTTCAATCGCATGTCCGCCGATCTCGCCGATTCTTACCGGCAGATCGAGAGCCAAAACAGTGACCTGCGAGAAAGCGAAAAGCGTCTTTCCGATGAGCGGGAACGCCTGGCGCAGATGCGTGTCTATCTCAAGAATATCTTTGATTCCATGCCATCCATTCTTGTCTCGGTGGGCGATACCGGCATTGTTGTCGAATGGAACGAGGCCGCATATCGCGCAACGGGAATGCCCTCAACCGAGGCGGTCGGTCAGGAAATATGGAAAATACTGCCTCTCATGGAGAAATACCGCGAGCATATCCATGAGGTGTTCACCACCAGAGTCCCCAAGGAATTCCATCGGGAAGCGATCGGAGCCGGTGAAGGCGAAGAGTTCCACAATATTTCCTTTTTCCCCCTGGTCGCCAACTGTGTGCAGGGAATCGTCATTCGGATTGACAACGTCACGGAGCTTGAAAACAAAGAGCAGCAGCTGAGGCATGCGCAGAAGATGGAAACCATTGGTACCCTCGCTGGTGGATTGGCGCACGATTTCAACAACATCCTCGGTGGGCTCACTGGATCGCTCTCCCTCATTCGCTTTAAACTTGAGCAAGACACAGAGTTTGATAGAGATTTTTTACGGAAATACCTCGGTATCATGGAGCAGGCGGGCAAACGGGCCGGCGACCTGGTGAAACAGCTCCTTTCAATCGTCCGCAAACAGGAGATGAATTTTCAACCGGTTGATTTGAACACCACTATCGACCATATCCTGAAAATCTGCACGATCTCCTTTGATAAATGTATCGATTTGAATTTTAGCAATTATACAGAAAAGGCCATGATCAATGCCGACCCAACCCAGACCGAACAGGTTCTCCTTAACCTTTGCGTCAACGCCTCCCATGCCATGACTACCATGCGCAAAACGGATGAACGTCAGGGGGGCAAGCTCATGGTTTGGCTTGAAAAGATCTTTGCCGATCAGAACTTTCGTGTCACCCATCTCGAGGCCAAACCTATCTCTTACTGGGTTCTCAGTGTTCAGGATACCGGTGTCGGCATGGAAACCAAAACCGTCGCAAAGATCTTCGATCCCTTTTTCACCACCAAGGCAAAAGACAAAGGGACCGGTCTCGGCCTTGCCATGGTCTATAACATAGTGCAGCAGCACGGCGGTTTTATCGATGTGTACTCTGAGCTTGGCCTGGGATCGACCTTCAGCGCCTATTTCCCGGTCTATCTGGATGCGTCGACGCAAATAAAGTCGGACATGGGGGCGGTGGAACTCATCATGGGCAAGGGACTCGTTCTGGTCGTCGATGACGAGGCAATGATTCGCAATACCGCCAAAGAAATCCTTGAGACCTGTGGCTATTCCGTGATCCTGGCCACCGACGGCCAGGAGGGGTTGGACATCTTTAGGCTGCGTCACCAGGAAATTTCCGTGGTATTGCTGGACATGCTCATGCCGAAAATGTCCGGTAAGGAAACCTATATGGAAATCAAAAAGATCAACCCGAACCTCAAGGTTCTGTTCTCATCCGGTTTCAAGCAGGATGAACGGGTAGAAGAAGTTCTACAGTTGGGAGTCCAGGGCTTTGTGCAAAAGCCATATACTTTACATGTCCTTTCCAGTGCGATTGACAAGGTGATCAACAGCTGAAAAATCAAGAGAGCATGGAAATTTTCAGGGTCTTACGTGGCCATGGAAACTGCACGATAACACCTCCCGGAAATCCGGGGCTGAAACCTGGCAAAAATTGTGGTGGCACATGAGATTTAACCCTCTTGGAAAAAACGAAAGAATAAGAAAACCATTTTCAGTTGTCAGATTTTTAGGAGTGACATTATTTGTTTTACTGTCACCAATCTACAGCTTTGCAAACAATTTTGAGGATCTTATTCTACCGAACACAACCTTTGTCCTTAGCGAAACAGAGGTCCAGTTCATTAAATCGCTGGAGCCGCTGAAGATAATGATTGATGATAATTTTGTCCCGCTATCCCAATATGATACAAAGACAAGCTCATACCATGGAATAAGTGTAGACCTTTTCCGGCACATCGCTCTGAGATTGGGATTGAAGTATAATATACTGCACGATGCCAAGTGCTCCTGGTCGGACAAGGAAGATCTGTTGAAAAGCGGGAAAGTTGACATGTTGATGCCGGTAAGTTTCACGGCCAAAAGGGCATTAACCGGAATATTTACCAACAGCTTCTACGACACCTACTACGGCGCCATTGCAAAAAGCACGCACTCCATACGAATCAAGGATTCATACGAGCTGGCCGCTTACAGGGTCGGCGTTACCAAGGCAAGCGCAATTATATCTTTTATTCAACCGTTCGTTCCTTCATCAAATATAGTGGCTTACGACACCCAGAAAGCCATGTACCAGGGGATTAGAAATGGTGAGATCGACATTGCCCTGCAGAATAAAAATGTTTTTCGGGAAGATCGCTTCAACATGGGTTTTATTGATATGACCATGTTTCACACCATTGTGGAGTCGCCGCGAAAATATAGTTATTATTTTAAGAAATCCGACGATTACCGTCAATTGATCGGAATTATTGATCGCTACCTTGCCGGAACCGATGCAGGAAGACTGATCTCCCATTATGATCTGGATGAGGATGAACTGATCCTGCGTTTCACCGAACAAAAAAATAGACAGAGACAGCTGTTGCTGGGGATCCTGGGGTTACTCGCGCTGCTGACGCTGGTGAGCATTTCCTATCTCAACCATCGCCGACTTGCGGCAAAACTGTCAGCAAGCCTGGATCAGATACAACACCAGCAGGTGGAGCTGCAGAAAAGTGAATACTTGCTCAAAGAATCGCAACGTGCTGCTTTTGTCGGTTCATTTAAAATCGATTTTATCCTCGATGTATTCGAAACATCCGAAGTCCTTGACCAGATTTTTGGCATTGACCAGAGCTACTGCAAAAGCGTTCAAGGGTGGCTGGATTTGGTGCATCCAGATGACAGAGACCTGGTGCATGATTTTTTCAGTAAAGGAGTTCATTTGACAGGAGAACCATTTACTCAGGAATACAGAATTATTCGTAAATCCGATGCTGAAGTCCGATGGGTCTTTGGTTTGGGAAAAACCATTGTTGGTCCTGCCGGCAATCTTACTTCGTTGATTGGAACCATTCGTGATATCACCGACCGCAAGCAGGCGGAGCAAGAAAAGGAAAAACTGGAGGTCCAAAACCGGCAACTCCAGAAGTCCGAAAGTCTCAGTCGTATGGCCGGAGCCATCGCCCATCATTTCAACAACCAACTTGGAGCGGTGATGGGAAACCTGGAGATGGCCCTTGAGGATCTGCCTCAGGATGCACCTCCCGTCAAGAGTCTGAAGGCAGCCAT
Organism: Pseudomonadota bacterium; assembly: GCA_018821785.1. Taxonomy (GTDB): domain Bacteria; phylum Desulfobacterota; class Desulfobulbia; order Desulfobulbales; family Desulfocapsaceae; genus Desulforhopalus_A. The sequence goes on along the minus strand of JAHJLI010000084.1, from coordinate 67,469 downwards.
GCAAGCATCAATCCAGGCTGCTGAAATCAGCGGCTCGATGCTCATGTATCTCGGCCAAACAACCGGCATACGGGTACTGCTGGATTTTTCTCTGTTTTGCCGTCAAAGCCTGCCCCTGCTTCATGCGGCAGCCCCCAAAGGCGTCATTCTCAAGGTCGATTTTCCAGTTCCAGGCCCGACCATAAGCGCCATTGAAGACCAGATACAGCAGGCCCTGACCAATCTGGCCATCAATGCCTGGGAGTCAATCGGCAAGAACCAGGGAACGGTCAACCTTTTTGTCAAGACGGTTTCTCATGCGGATATCCCCGCAGCGCACCGTTTTCCCTTCGACTGGCAACCGGAGTATCGTGTCTATGCCTGCCTGGAAGTTCAGGATAGCGGTTGTGGGATTGTTAAAGAAGAAATCGATAAGCTCTTTGACCCATTTTTCTCCAGCAAATTTACAGGTCGAGGTCTTGGCTTGCCGGTTGTGTTGGGGATTGCCAAGGCACATGGAGGATCTGTCACCGTAGAAAGCACAGTGGGGCAAGGGAGCAATTTCTGTATGTTTTTGCCTGTGTCTGCGGAGGAACTCCCCGAACGGCAGGGGAATTCCGGCAAACCCGTGGCAAGGAAAGAAAACGGTACGGTGCTGTTGATCGAGGACGATGAAATGATGCGCAAGACGGCAGCTGCTCTCCTGGCACGCCTTGGATTTACGGTTCTTACGGCAAATGACGGAGTTGATGCTCTGGAAGTGTTCAAAAGTCACCTCTCTGAAATTTGTGTAGTTCTGTCTGATCTTAGCATGCCGCGTATGGGCGGATGGGAGACTCTGGCCGCTCTGCGCCAAATCCGACCCGATATCCCGGTGATCCTGGTCAGCGGCCACGACGAGTCCGATGTACTTGTCGGTGACCATCTTGAACTTCCTCAAGCTTTTCTGCACAAGCCTTATCAGAAGATAGCACTCGAGGATGCTCTGGCAAAGGCGATTGGGGATGAGTGAGATTGATTAACCGGTCTTTTCACATGAGTTCGGAGAGATCTGTGTTGTGCTGGTGATTTGATAGGCCCGTAGGAATTATAGTGATAAATATATCCGGGCCCCTTTTTCGGAATAGCTCTACTCAACCGCTTTGGTTTGATTGGTGAATCATCTGGATTTCTTTGGTCGTACTGCAAAAGCTCTGACATCCCATATTGGGTCACGTCCAGTCCACGAACTTTCCACCGCTATTTGTAGTGATCCTCCGGTCTTAAAATCAAAGCATGTAACAGACTCATATTTATTCGATCCATATGGCCCATGGTGATTTTCATTTGACCACACTTTCCAGCCCGATATTTTCAGCTTCGTTTCCAATTGATCTACTCGTAAGCCGTTTTTATAGAGTGTTTGTAACTCAAGCAACGTAGGCAGGCGCCATTCGCCTTGATCATTATATAGATTTGCTATCCATTCCTTAGCACTATAGTGTGAAGTATCTTTGTCCAATCCAACTAGCCACTCGAGGCCCTCTTTGTTGTCAAGGATTGTTCCATTTACAAAGAGCAAAGAATCAGCAATGGGGAGTATGTCTTCTGGCAGTTTTTCTGCTTTTTGAGATCCTTCATGAGCATTACCTTCAACATCTTGCCGGTATCTTTCCTTTTCGATTTTTTTCCCCGCCTTGGTCAACGGTTTTACATCTGCTTCGACCTTGTTTGTAACCCCTGCATTCTTTCCAATTAAGCTCGCTGCTACGTTGCGTGCTGTTTCTATCAGCCCGTCCTCTTCACATTTGCAGTCTTCGCTCGCCCGATTTACCAGTCCAGCAGAATCGCCCATAGTGTCGAGCATCCTGAGACTTATTGTATAAGTTTTGCCGAATTTTGAGATCGATCCTGCCACCATGAAACGGGTGCCTATGGCCCGACCGAAATCAACCAGACACTCGTTGCTGTTATTTTCACAACCCAACGCCTGCATGAGTTGCTCTCGGCTGGCTACAGCCCGGATATCTTCCTGGCTCATCACCTGAAACTCGCCATAGCTATGAATGGCATCTCTGACAATTACCGACAATCCTTCAGCAAAGATGCTATCCGTGCCATATTTTGCCTCCAGGTCTAATACAGCCAAACGCTCCCTGGTTTTTTTCTCTGCCGCTTGAACTGGGTTGTAAAGGAAGGCAACCGATGCCAGAATCAGAAAAAATATTTTCAACAGCGAATACAACGAATTTTTCATAACGTCCTCTCCTCGTTTCTTCAAACGTACTCAAGAACAATACAAATCAATGTATCTCAATGTTTAACATATTCACGCGGTGATGCAACAGCTTCCGAAAGAAATGACAGGCGAAGGTTCATACTCGACGACACTAAAAGATATATAATTGCCGCGCCGTTTTGATAAAATAAACTCATCGCTCTCTTGCTCGAAGCAACCATTTTCATGTATTGTTTTGAATGGTTTCTTCTTCGTCATTTTTTAACATCTATTGTAAAAAAGATCGATGCCTTCTCCAAACAAATCGTACTCCCTTTTTTTGGTAAATCAACTGACCCTCCATGGTGCCAACACCATGGTCTTTCTTGCAACCGCAGGCATCGTCATGCTGTCGCTTGTTATAACCAGCGTGGCTTTGGCGATTTTCCAGGGATATGTTGACCTGCTCGGCATTGTCATCTGTGTTGCCGCACCTCTGTTGATTTTCCCTCTTCCAGCCAGGATTTTCTTTACGACTTACCTGAAATTGTACAGGACCGAAGAGGATTTGCGGATCAAAAACTGTGAACTCGAACAGGCCTTGCGAGAGGTGAAGACACTCAGCGGACTTCTGCCCATCTGTTGCTCGTGCAAAAAAATCCGCGACGACCAGGGATACTGGAGCGAAGTCGAGGATTATTTCTGTGATCGCATGGATCTCCAACTCACCCACGGCTTTTGTCCGGAGTGCGTCGCACGATTGTATCCGGGATTGCAATCGGCCGCTTCTCCGCCGGGCCCAAGACCATGCTAGAGGCCATAACGGCCGATTCCGATCCCCGATCGAATAGGAAAGTTCTTCAAAATTGTCCTGTCCCCAAGAATGACCAGGGGGACAGGAATTAGCTGTGCTTGGGCTCTCAGTCTACCAGACCTCCCTATGGACCAGTTCCGGTTTGAACCTCTCGGCGGCAGGGAAGTCTCCGGTTGGCCAGCCTACGGGGATGAGGGCGAACGGATAGATGTGCTCGGGGATTGCCAGTAGCCTGCGGAAACCGGCCATGCGATCCTCAGCCGGATAGACACCGGCCCAGACAGTTCCCAGTCCCAGGTCCCTTGCGGCCAGCAGCAGGTTCTGGGTGGCTGCGCTGCAGTCCTGAACCCAGAAAGCCGGCCAGGGCTTGCCTGTTGTGTCACCACAGACGAGAATTGCCACCGGCGCCTGAAGTACCATCTTGCTGTGCGGATGGAACGAGGGAATTGCCTGGAGTTTTGCAGGGTCGGTGATGATAATGAAATGCCAGGGTTGCTGGTTTCCTGCCGAAGGTGCCATCATGGCAGCTTCGATGACCGTCGTTATAAGCTCTTCGGGGACTGGCCTGTTCTGAAACTGGCGAATGCTTCGCCGGGTTTTGATAGCCTCAAGGAGTTCCATGATGCCGACCTCAGCGGATAAAATTCATGTAGATTTTGCCCTCTCTTTCAGGCGGTGTAATTGTGCCCTTGCCGTGTTGCACCAGCTTCATCAGCCAGGCCATGTTTTTACCCAGTGTCCTCATGATTTGTTTGCCTTCTTCATCCTGGGTGGCTTCACCAGGCCGGGTTCCGTGAATGACGTTCCAGTAGTTGGACGCCGGCAGCAACATTTCGGCATAACACAAGAAATTATTGAGCTGGTTGAAGGTCGGCAGGCCGCCGGAGCGCCGTACCGCAACCACCGCTGCGCCGACCTTGTGGCGAAGCATGGCATTGTTGACGCCGGTCACATAAAAAGCCCGATCAAGGAATGATTTCATTGTGCCGCCGATGGCCGAGAAGTGCACGGGCGAACCTATGAGGATGCCGTCGGCCTCCTTCATTTTCTGAATCCAGCCGTTGACCTCATCCTCTGTCTGCACGCATTGCTCATTTTTTTTCTTGGCGCATTGGCCGCATGCGAGACAGCCTCTGATCGCCTTGTTGCCGACATGAAGGATTTCGGTTTCTATCCCTTCCTTTTGAAGTTCCTCAGTAACCATTTGTAATGCATGATAGGTATTGCCTTTTTTGTTGGGACTGCCGTTAAATGCGATGGTTTTCAAAGATGTTCCCTCCTGGTTTTAGGTGCTGGTGAATTGATACTTTTCTTTTGCCGTCATTCGGTCTATATATACCCATAGGAAACAAAACGTCAATAACGCACCTTTGGGTAACGTAGTACCATATTTATCACGTAGTATCTTTTAAGTCACCTATGAAGAATGGAAAAGGAGTCATGCAAACAAACCAGGCGACAGCCGAACCGATGGTCTATCGGGAAAAAGAGTATAAATGTGGTATCGACGTCACCTTGGCGGTAGTAGGTGGTAAATGGAAGGCATCGATCCTCTGGCATCTGGCGCAGGGGACTATGCGCTTTTCCGATCTGCAGCGGCAATTTTCAAATACCACCCGGAAAATGCTGACGCAGCAGTTGCGCGAACTGGAGGCCGACGGGCTGGTTCATCGCGAGGTCTATCCCCAGGTGCCGCCGAAGGTCGAATATTCGCTCACAGAGAAAGGAAGAAGCATCCATCCCATCCTTGAGAAGATGTGCGACTGGGGGCGGGACTACGTGCAGAACGAAGCGACGCTTGTCTGTCGGTAAAATTGTTCATCATGCTTGGGCGACTCCCACAGTTTTTCAGAAATCTGAAGATCCGCGTCAAGCTCCTCGGGGGCTATACCCTGATTTTTATCCTCGCCACACTTCTCAGTGGTGCTGCGGTTTACCGGCAGGTGCGGACGACTATTGAGGCCAATATCGAAAGCGAATTGACTAATGCCACCGCAGCCATCAAGAGCATGGTCGGGACCGCCGCCGCCACCTCCATCAAAAATCATCTGCGGGCCATTGCCGAAAAAAACCGGGAGATCGTCGTGAGCATCCATGGCGATTTCCTGCGCGGTCTGATAACCGAGGACGAGGCAAAGGCACTGTGTCGGAAGATCATGTTCAGCCAGACCATCGGCAAAACCGGATATCTGTTCTGCGCCAACTCCAAAGGAATAGCCGCTGAACATCCCAACCCGGGAGTCGCCGGCAAAGATTTTGCCGATCGCGGCTTTGTCCGGGAGATGATCCGCATGAAAAACGGTTACCTTGAGTATGACTGGAAAAACCCGGAAGATGACGGCTTGAAGGCAAAAGCCATGTACATCACCTATTTCGAACCTTGGGACTGGATCATCGCTGCCTCTTCTTATCGCGAGGAATTCCGGGAGCTCGTCGACATTTCCGATTTCCGCAAAAGCATTCTCAGCCTAACCTTCGGCAAGACCGGCTATGCCTATATCACCGACAGCCTTGGCAACCTTGTCGTCCATCCCTTCAATAGCGGCAACTACTTTGATGAGAAAGACAGCGACGGCCGGTATTTTGTCCGGGAGATCTGCCGCCGGAAAAACGGCAAGGACGTGTATACCTGGAAGAACACGGAAGATGCCTACCCCCGGGCGAAAATGGTCATTTTCAACTACATTCCCGAATATGACTGGATAGTTGCCTCTACCTCCTACCTCGATGAGATCTTCGAACCGCTGAAGACGGTCCGCAATACCATAGTGACCATGGTGCTGCTCATCTGTGTGCTGGTCTTTTCTTCCTCCCTGTGGATTAACGATACGGTGATACGGCCGCTGCAATCCCTGATGCAACGCTTTGCCTCTGGTGCCGCGGGCGATTTCACTACCCGTATGCCGGTGCAGTCGACCGATGAGATCGGTCAACTGGCCGAGTATTTCAACCGGTTCATGGACACTCTGAATCGCTACGGCAAAAACCTCCGGTCGGAAATAAGCAGGCACAAAATGACGTCCCAGGCGCTGCAGACGAGTGAGGAAAAATATCGGACCATCCTTGAGCGCATGGAAGAAGGCTATTTCGAGGTCGATCTGTCCGGCACCTTTACCTTCTGCAATCACGCCATGGGCAGGATCCTCGGGGTGGCGGAGCAACAGTTGCTGGGAAGCTCAATCAGCGCCTGGATGGATAAGAAAAATGCTGAAATTATTGCAACTGTTTCAAGTCAGGTGCGGCAGTCCGGCCAGGCAAGACAGATGTCGGAGCTTGCGATAGTAAAAGCAGACGGCACCGTCTGCGCCGTCGAAACCTCGGTATCTTTGCGTAAGGATCCGGAAGAGCGAGCGGTTGGCTTCAGCGGCGTCCTTCGTGATGTCAGCAAACGGAAAAAAAGCGAAAAGGCCCTTCGCTTGTCGGAAGAAATGTTTTCCAAGGCCTTCAGGAGCAGCCCTTCCGGCATGTTTATCGCCGCCCAAAAAGACACTCGGATAATCAATGTCAACGACAGTTTTTTAAATATTACCGGCTGCAGCCTTTTTGATCTTATCGGCAAGGAGTTGCTGGCCATCGGGTTTTTCCACCACCGGATTGATGGTGAGAGGGTGATGGCATCGCTTGCTGAAAAAGCCCAGGTGAAAAACCTGGAGATTATTTTCCTGACAAAAAAAGGAGAAAAACGGACAGGCATGATTTCAGTCGAACAAGTGACATTGTGGGGAGAGGCGTGTATGCTGGGGGCGATCGAGGATGTCACGGAAACCAGGCGACTGGAAAGGGAGATTCTCACCATCAGTGAGCGAGAACGGCAGAATATCGCCATGAACCTCCATGACGATCTGTGTCCTCAGCTGATCGGCATTGAGGTGATGACCAAAATGCTCCAGAGCCGGCTTGGCGAAAAGGCGGGCGATCCGGACACTGCCCTGAAAGAAGCCGAGCGGGCCGGGAAAATCCGCGCGCTGATACACGATTCCATTGAAAAAACCCGTCAGCTTGCCAAGGGCTTGTCGCCGGTAAACGTCGCTGACCGCGGCTTTGACGCCTCCCTTGCGGATCTGGCGGCCTATGTAAGAGAGGTGTTTGCTATCGACTGCACTCTTAGTTGCGATAGCAACCAACCGTTTGCCGACAATTCGCTTGCCACCCACGTCTATTATATTGCGCAGGAAGCGGTGCAGAACGCCATTAAACATGCGCGGGCCGATAAAATCACCATTACCCTGATGAACCGGCCGGATACGATCATACTCACGGTTGCCGATAATGGCATCGGCCTGAACAGAGCAGTGGTCTCCCAAGGCATGGGTATCCGCATCATGTCCTATCGGGCAAGCTGGATCGGGGCTTCCATTTTCTTTGACACGCCCAAGGGCGGCGGAACGGTGGTCCGGCTGGAGCTTGCAAGGACATGAACTGTCCGGTTTTTTTGTGTTCTTTTCACTGCAGTGGAGGATAAAGGCTGATGGAGCAAAAATCTATGAGTATCATCATTGTCGAAGATCACCCCATTTTCCGGATGGGGATGAAGGAAATGATCGAACATGAACCGGACATGTGCGTCTGCGGCGAGGCAGGCGATGTCGCCAGTGCCCTGAAGCTGATCCGCGAACAAAAACCTGATCTGGTCGTCGTCGATCTGTCGTTGAAAGGCAGTAATGGGCTCGATCTCGTCAAGGAGATTGCCGAGCATCACAAACCTACTCTTTCCCTGGTGCTCTCCATGCACGATGAGGCCCTGCATGCCGAGCGTTGCATTCTCGCCGGAGCCAAAGGGTACATCATGAAGCAGGAGGCGTCCGAGTCGGTAGTCCTGGCCATACGCCGCATCATGGCTGGGCATATCCATGTGAGCCCTAGGATCATGAGCCATATTCTCAATTCCTTCCAGAAGCAGCCGGATCTGGTCAATGAATCGCCCTTGAAACGGATCACTGACCGTGAGTTTGAAATTTTTCAACTCATCGGCCGCGGCATGTCGCCGAAACAGATCGCCGGGCAGCTGAATATAAGCGTTAAGACCATTGGCACCTATCGGGAAAGGATCAAGGAAAAGTTGGGCCTGAACAGCGCCGGGGAACTGGTCCGTCATGCAGTAATCTGGGCAGAGACCGGCGTTTTTAGAGGAGCCGGTTGAATCCATTGATTTCATCCCATCGGGCCGCTCTTTTTCCAGAAAATCCCGGTGGCAACCCGGACCGTGCAACAGGTCGGCAGCAGTGTGAAGAGGAAACACTGGAGAGAACATTGCAAGTCAATATTCAATTGAGATACCGAACCTAAAATGATAGATTAATACCATGCAGATTGATTTCTTGTTTTTTCACAAGAAATCAATCTGTCACAAGGTACTTAGCCCGTTTATCGGGGTTGGAGTACTAGGCCTAGGGGTGGGGGAAAAGGGCCTCTTTCAGAACTGTTGAAAAATGTGCAAGGCACATCGACATGTAGAAGCAGGCAGATGCAAGCTTCCGCGAACAATCCCCAATGGCTGGTTGCTTATCATGTATCATCTTGATATCAGAACACTAGGTGCTTTGAATGGGTTTCTCGGGCTGATCATTGCAATCGTTGTTTTCGTTGTCTATCGAACCCGGAAGACCTATCCGGGATTCAATTTCTGGGTCTACTCGGCGTTTCTGATGTTGGTCGGTATGTTTCTGCTGAGCATGCGTAACATTCTGCCTGATCTCATCACAATTATTCTGGCGAACACCCTTATTGCCTCGAGCATGGTCGCGCTCAATTATGGCATACATCAGTTTTTCTGCAAAAAAATTAATATATTATCCTCTCTTTTGCCGATAGGCCTATTTGTTATCGCCTTTCTCTACTTCACCTATGTTAGCCCGGATGTCAACACTCGGATTGTGATAATATCACTGTTTCTCGCTTCCTTCGAGGGCTGGGCCGCCTATTGCGTGTATACCTCTGCACCGCAGGGCATCGAAGGCAAAGGAAGTCTGGTTGTCTTTCCCCTGTTGGTCCAATCCGGTTTTTTCCTGTTTCGCTGTGCTTACACGATTCTCATGGAATCGAATATCCAGGACTTCATGTCTGCCTCGACCGTTCAGGCGTTTACCTTCTTTGTTGTGATCGGAGGCAATATTGCCCTCTACCTGGGCCTTATTATTATGAATACACAGAAAGTCGAACTTGAACTGAAGGAGGCAGGCGCTGCTATAAAAACATTGCAGGGAATCGTGCCAATCTGCATGCACTGTAAGCAGATTCGCGATGACAAGGGATATTGGAATCAACTTGAGGCCTATATCTCTGAGCACACCGAAGCCCAGTTCAGCCACGGCATTTGTGACAAATGCCTGGCCGAACATTATCCGCAAGGCAAGACAAAGACATGAACCCACTAAAAGAGAATTCTTCCAACACAAAACCCGGAAAAAATGTTCCCCTACCGCAGGAGGCGAGGCAGGGGAACAAAAAAAAGGCCGGCGGATTGGTGTTTTGCGAAAAAATGGGGCGCTAGCCTTCCGAAAGAACAGCTTTCAGGTATTCTCTGTTGAGCCGGGCAATATTGCGGATAGAAATGCTTTTTGGACAGACTGCTTCACATTCTCGTTCGTTGGAACAGTTGCCGAAGCCTTCCTTATCCATGGTTTCAACCATATTAAGTGCTCTCTGATGACGTTCAGTCTGTCCCTGTGGCAGGAGGCAGAGCTGAGAAACCTTTGCACTTGTGAAAAGCATAGCGGCACCATTGGGACAGCTTGCAACACAGGCGCCGCATCCGATACAGGCGGCGGCATCCATTGCCAACTCCGCCGTCGGAGCGGGGATTGGGATGGCGTTGCCATCTGGTGTTCCACCTGTGTTGACAGAGACATAGCCGCCTGACTGGATAATGCGGTCGAAGGCGGATCTGTCAACGAGAAGATCTTTTCTAATGGGGAATGCACGGGATCTGAAGGGCTCGATGACCAGGGTGTCGCCATTCTGAAAATTACGCATGTGCAATTGACAGAGAGTTACCTCTTTTTCCGGACCATGGGCGACACCGTTGACAACGGTACCACACATCCCACAGATACCTTCCCTGCAGTCGTGATCAAAGGCAACAGGATCAAGGCCTTCTTTGGTTAATTTTTCATTGAGAACGTCAAGCATCTCTAAAAACGACATCTCGGTTGAGATTTTATCCAAAGCATACGTCTGAAATGATCCAGGTGAGTCAGTCTTTTTCTGGCGCCAAATTTGTAAATTAAGGTCTATATCGCTCATTTTAGTATGTGGGTTAGAATTTAAGTTAGCAGTTTCATCCCGAGAGATTACTTATAGCTTCTCTGGCTAGGAGTGACATTTTCGAAAACAAGCTGTTCTTTGTGCATTATTGGTTCTGCACCGTCGCCCTTATGCTCCCAAACTGAGACGTGAGAAAAATTCTCGTCATCACGTTTGGCTTCATTTTCTTCAGTTTGACTTTCCTCCCGAAGATGACAACCACAGGATTCCTCTCGAGCCAAAGCATCTCGAACCATGATCTCGGCAAATTCAAGAAAGTCAGCAACACGCCCAGCTCGTTCCAGAGACTGGTTGATTTCTTTCGTATCCCCTGGAATGTACACTTTGTTCCAAAATTTTTCCTTTATCGCAGGGAGCTTGGCAAGGGCAGATTCAAGTCCTTCTTTATTTCGTGCCATACCACAGTTATCCCAGAGGAGTTTGCCAATTTCTTTATGGATTTCGTCAACAGTAACTTTGCCCGCCGGCCCACCGGCGCTATTTTTCAACAGCTTATTAATGCGACCTTCCACTTCTTTTTCTGCTTCATTAAAAGCGTCATCAGATGTGGAAACAGCTCTAAGGCTATTGGTACCAAGATAATTGGCCACTGAGGTGGATATCACAAAATACCCGTCGGCCAATCCTTGCATCAGTGCACTTGCACCAAGGCGGTTGGCTCCATGGTCGGAGAAATTACATTCTCCCAAGGCAAAAAGTCCGGGTATGGTCGTCATGAGATTGTAATCAACCCAGAGACCGCCCATGGTGTAGTGGACGGCCGGATAAATCATCATGGGTTCCTTCAGAGGACTGCTGTCGGTAATCTTTTCGTACATCTGAAAGAGATTGCCGTATTTTTTCATGATTGTTTCTTGGCCATCTCGCTTTATCGCATCTGCAAAATCCAGGTACACGGCGAGTTGTGTGCTCCCTACGCCTTTGCCAAGATCACATTGTTCCTTGGCGTTTCTGGAAGCAACGTCACGGGGTACAAGGTTGCCGAAGCTGGGATATTTTTTTTCAAGGTAATAGTCTCTGTCGGCATCCGGGATGTCATTTGGATGTCGTTTATCTCCGACTTTTTTGGGCACCCAGACTCTCCCGTCATTTCGCAGACTTTCACTCATGAGAGTAAGTTTGGACTGGTAATCGCCATGTACCGGGATGCAGGTGGGATGAATCTGGACAAAGCTCGGATTAGCAAAGCCGGCACCTTTTTTATGGGCACGCCAGGCCGCCGTAACATTTGAGGCCATGGCATTGGTAGAAAGAAAATAGGCATTGCCGTATCCACCGGTAGCCAGCAAAACCATATCGGCAGTGTATTTTTCAATTTCTCCGGTGATAATATTGCGGGTAACGATCCCACGTGCTCTCCCATCCACAAGGACAACTTCCATCATCTCCCTGCGGTTGTACATGGTTACCTGACCCTTATGAATCTGACGGGAAAGGGCACTGTAAGCGCCAAGCAGAAGCTGCTGTCCGGTTTGCCCACGGGCGTAGAAGGTCCGTGATACCTGAGCACCACCAAACGATCGATTTGCCATGGTTCCACCATACTCGCGAGCAAAAGGGACACCCTGGGCAACACATTGATCGATGATGCTGTTGCTCACTTGAGCAAGTCTGTACACATTTGCTTCACGGGACCTGAAGTCGCCACCTTTGATAGTGTCATAAAACAGGCGTTGCACGGAGTCTCCATCGGTTTGATAACATTTGGCAGCATTGATACCACCTTGGGCGGCGATGGAGTGTGCGCGGCGTGGGCTGTCCTGAATACAGAAGGTTTGAACCTGATAGCCTTGTTCTGCAAGAGTTGCAGAAGCTGAGGCACCGGCAAGCCCAGTACCTACGACAATTATTTTATATTTTCGGCGATTTGCAGGATTAACCAATTTACTGTTGAATTTGTGGTTGTCCCATTTTTCACTAAGAGCACCTGATGGTATTTGCGAGTTGAGTTCCATATTCTGTACCTTTTCCTAAGTCTGGCGGCAGGAGTTCTACCTAACTGTAAAAAATAAATTAACCTGATATGTACAGGCAGCTATCAATAAGATGCACCAAGGCCGGTCAAGAAGTAGAGGGCAATTCCACTGAAAAATAGAAGAAAAAAAGCCGGTACTATGAGTGTAAGCTTGGCAATGCCATTGTTGTATCGTGGGTGGTTTATACCAAATGTCTGTAGCATGCTCCAAAAACCATGACTGAGATGCAGGGCAAGAGCACAGAATGAAAAAATATAAAAAACCGAATAAAAGAACTCACTGAGATACAGCTTAACGAGTTGTGAAATTTTAATATCCGCAGGTCCATTGTTGAATCCAAAGACGTGAATAAGGATGAAGAGCAGGATGCAGAGCCCTGAGTAAGGCATAGTTTTGGAAGCAAATGAATTCTTTATTACCCTGGTGTTGACAGCGTATCGAGATCCTCCTGCTTTTTTGTTTTGAAGGAAGAGATTGATGCCGAATCCGATGTGAAAAAGCAAGATGACAAGCAGTCCCAAGCCGAACAACAACACAACTATTGGCAGACTGTGAAGCGCGTCCGCATACGTCTGAAAGGCATGGCTACTGACAAAGATAGCGGCATTCCCTAATGCATGCGTGCACAGGAAAAGGATGAGGAATAGTCCAGAGACTGCCATGATAATTTTCTTTCCAATCGATGATGAAATAAATTTGATGGGCCACATATTTTTCCTTAGATTAAGTTAAGGGTGAAATATAACAGGGCATAATTCGAGCAATTGCGTAGAAGCCAAAATTGATCCACGGGAGTCTCTGTCCATGTCATATCGTCAAAAAAACAGTGAACATGTCTAACGTAGTTATTGCAATATCCAATATTGGGTAAACTGAAAATGTTGCAAATATATAAGACAATGTAATTACGTAATAAAATATATTAAGCTGTTATGTCAGTAAGGTTCAAAATCTTTTGATGATAACTGTGTTATTGATTATTAAACAATAAGTTACTGTATTTAAAAATAATTAAAAAATAAAAATCAATAAAATTCAAATATGCAGAACAATGTTACCGAAACTTTATTGGAAAAATGTGTTTATATCAAGAGAAAAAAAAGCCAATCATTTGTTGAAAAATGATTTTAGTTGTTTAAGATAATGATATATTAAGATAATAAATATATGTCGAATCGAAGATTAGAATGATACAAGGTGGAGGATTTGGCTTTTCTGCTTATCAAACGTTGTCAAGAATTCACCGGGTGAATTGTCTGTGCAGTAACGATGTTCTTTTATGTCATGGTGAGCATGTGGTGTGGGTGACACCGAAGGGGGCGGGATGAGGGGAAGCCGTGGTTTTTCTAGATAAACGTACAATGCAAAGACATCGTGACGTAGTGGTCCACATCGAAAAATATATTGATTATTCTTATGGAAAAATTAAGTTTTTTTTAACTATATGGTATTCTGTAGTCAGAAAAGATGTAATTTCATAGATGTTATTTACCGCGAACTCAACAGAGGGAAAGTAATGAATCGTGAAATCAATCAGTTCGATGAAATAGTAAAGAGATCTCTTTTTGTCATCTACCTTGCTTTGATGACCAGCTCAGTTGTAATGGCTTCAATTTCCTTATTGAAATCCCAGACCCACTACTTGATAATAGCGATTTTTATTGGATTATGTGGGACAGCAATAAATATTGTAGGGAGAAGGCATTACGATTTTGAAAGATTTTTCAAGGCCTTCTCCCTTGGTTTAATAGATGATGAGACTATGCCTGATCTGCATATACAAATAGAGAGTATAATCTCTCAATCAAAAGAGCCTGATATTAATTGGATGGAACGCGATACATTACGAAAGCAACTTGAATCCTTGTTGGAAAACAGAGCTCAGCTCTTTCAGTCCTATAAAAAGGAAATACAGACTCTCCATCCAGTACTTGCCGGAAAGCTACAAAGGCAACGATAGAAACTATTTTCGAAGTGACAGCCGGTAACAGTAAAATGTAAAAATTGAGATCCGATCTGACAGGTTATGGTTTTTGAGTCTTGATTATTTCTGACTGCCTAAAGGTCTGCACAGCTTTCGGTGATTATTGTTCATGTTTTTGCTGTGAAATATTTTTGCGAGCTTGAACTAATGGAGTTATTTGTTTCAGCCTAAAAATTAGGCTCCATCCTACATGATACCGATCGCTATAATTGACATATTACGCCCATAAGGATATCAGTTTTCACTGTCCGATAGATATTGGCGGTAGTGTTTATCTGCCGTTTACCATATCGAGCTGTTACGCGATGTCTTTAACCGGCTCTATGAGCTTTCCTTCTGGCAATGTCTGTAAAGCTTGTTCTTGAAGAGTTTTAATCCCTGCGTTTCAGAAGGAAAATGCAAGAGGTCTCAACGTGAAAATTGAAGATTCTATTTCAATTTCAGAGCTGTCTAAGAAGTGTCAGGTGTTATTGATTGAAAACATTAATTTGAAAGAGGAAATCAGAACTCTAAAAGCACGGTTGGTTATAGCGGAGGAGCGGTATTCGGATGATGAAATTCCTGGGAAAGAATCCGAATTTGAAATAATCGCTCCTCAAGCTGCTGAAGTTCCGCCTCAAGGCATGAGCAAGAAGGCTGACGAAGGAGAAAAAATCAGGCTGTTTATGTCGCTTTTCAAAGGACGGGACGATGTTTACGCCAGAAGATGGGAAAACAAGAAAAAAGGGACCTCTGGGTATTCTCCCTCCTGTCTGAATGAATGGAAACCAGGACTATGCGTTAAGCCGAAGGGGAAATGCATCGGTTGCACCCATAAGGCGTATGTTGACCTGGATGAGAAAGTAATTAATGACCATCTGCGGGGGAAAATAGTCGCCGGAATATACCCGATGCTTCGCGATGAGACGTGCTGGTTTCTGGCGATCGATTTCGATGATGGGGAGTGGAAAAAGGATATCTCTGTCTTGCGGGAGGTGTGTGCGGAATTTAATATCCCTGTTTCCATTGAACGTTCACGTTCCGGCAATGGAAGCCATGCGTGGTTATTCTTTAAAGAGCCGATATCTGCATCCCTGGCTAGAAAATTTGGCTCTTCCCTGCTTTCCTGCACTATGCAGAACAGGCATGAGATCACTTTCAAATCATACGACAGATTTTTCCCCAATCAGGACACGATGCCCAAGGGCGGTCTGGGGAATCTGATAGCGCTGCCTTTGCAAAAGGAGGCAAGAAAGGCCAAAAACAGCGAATTCATCGACCGGAATTTCGAGCCGTATCCCGATCAGTGGGAGTTTCTAGACACGATTCAAACGCTCTCAGAAGATGACGTAATAACACTTACCTCAAAACTGAGTCAGGGGAATGAACTCGGGGTCTTGAAAATAGATGAAGATGAGCCAAAGCCATGGGAAACGACCAAGGTTAAATTACTGAAAACGGATTTTCCGCGAGAAATAGAAATCGTAAAATCAAATATGCTGTTTGTTCCGAAGGCAGGTATCTCGCAAAGGGCTCTGAACCAGTTAAAACGCTTGGCGGCTTTCAAGAATCCAGAGTTCTACAAGAATCAGGCAATGCGCATGCCGACCTATGACAAACCGAGAATTATCTGTTGTGCTGAAGATACTGTCGAATATCTCTGTCTACCGAGAGGCTGCGAGCAGGACCTGAGAACAGTTTTTGCCGAACAAGGAATGGATGTCAATTACCTGGACAAGACCAATTGTGGCAAAAAGATCGACGTTGAATTCAATGGCAACCTGAGAGATGAGCAGCCACAGGCAGTGGACAGGTTGCTTGAGCATGATATCGGCGTACTCTCCGGCACAACGGCTTTCGGGAAAACGGTTGTGGCAATCAAACTGATCGCCGAGAGGAAAGTCAACACTCTCATCATTGTCGATAAAGCCAGCCTGATAACGCAATGGAAGAACAAATTGACTGAATTTCTGGCGATAAATGAATCCCTGCCTGTATCGGACTCAGGCGTGAAAAAGAGAGGACGAAAAAAAGTAGGATGCATAATCGGACAATTGGGGCAAGGCAAGAATAGCCTGGGCGGAATCATTGATATTGCTTTGATGCAATCGTTGAACAGGAAGAATGAAGTCAGGGAATGCGTGAAAGAATATGGCATGATCATCGTCGACGAATGCCATCATGTCGCAGCCGTGAGTTTTGACGAGATTCTTAAAGCCGCAAAGGCAAAGCATGTCTATGGCTTAACCGCAACCCCTATCAGGAAGGACGGTCATCATCCCATAATATTTATGCAATGCGGTCCGGTACGATATAGGGATGACGCAAAGAAACAGGCGGAAAAAAGGCCCTTCGATCATTTCGTAATACCGAGATTTACCGCACTGCGGGTGCCGCTTGTCAAAGATGAAAAGGACGTATCCATTCAGGAACATTATTCGTTGATGGTTGAAAGCGAGATGCGTAATCAGATGATTGTTGACGATGTGGTAAAAAGTCATGAGAGTGGCAGGAATTGCCTAATCTTGACCGAAAGGACCAACCACCTGGAATTAATCGCCGGAAAGTTAAGGGAAAGAATTCCCGTAGTCATAACACTCAGGGGAGGAAGGGGAACAAGGGAAAACGCGGAAATTTTCAAATGCATTTCCGACACACCCGCGGACAAGCAATTGACGCTGGTCGCAACCGGCAGGTATATCGGGGAGGGCTTCGATGAACCGCGTCTCGACACCCTGTTTCTGACCATGCCGATATCGTGGAAGGGGACTCTGCAGCAATATGCGGGTAGGCTTCACAGACTGTTTGAAGAAAAAAGAGAGGTCCAAATCTACGACTATGTCGATATCCATGTGAGCATGTTGGAGAAGATGTACCATAAACGGTTAAACGGATACGCCTCGATCGGTTATAAGGCGAAAGCTTGCGCTGTCGAGATGAACTCAGTCGATGTTATCTTTGACAAGAGCAACTTTTTGCCGGTTTACGGCAATGATATTCTGGCCGCGGAAAGAGAGATCCTGATCGTAAGCCCCTTCGTTACAAAGAGGCGCACCCTGCAAATGATACAGCAGTTGGAAATTCCGTTGCGGAATAAGGTGAGGGTAATAGTTGTAACAAGACCGACAGGAGATTTTGGGAAGAAGGTGCCAACCGCCTTGCAAGGGACTCTGGATATGTTACAACATGCCGGTGTGAACGTGGTGTTTCGTTCAAACATACACCAGAAATTTGCGCTCATCGATCAAAAGGTCGTATGGTATGGGAGTATAAATCTGCTCATTTTCGGTAGCGCGGAAGAGAGCATCATGCGGCTCGAAAGCCCTAATATCGCCAGTGAACTTTTGAAAAGTATGGAAAAACAAGGAAAACGATAATGAAAAAAGAGGAAATCATTGATATTCTGCGTAATTACAAAAATGAACGTGCCAATTATTACGGCATCATGACAATCGGTATTTTTGGTTCGACAGCACGGGGTGAGGCGCATGAGGAAAGTGATGTGGATATTGTACTTCGAATCCGGGAACCCGACCTGTTCATGCTCGTAGGAATAAAGGAAGAGTTAGAGGAAAGACTTCATCGTCCGGTTGATATTGTTACCTATAGAGACAATATGAACCATTTCCTCAAAAAGAGAATCGACGAGGAGGCGGTGTATGTATGACCGGGAACTCTGCTTGGAAGTCTTGCGGCAGATAGAAGGGGCCGCAATCAAGATCGGCAACCGTTTCCAGGTGATACACCAAGCATCGGACTTCACCGATAGTCCGGCCGGAGTCGAAAAATTGGACTCCATCTGCATGATGCTGATCGTTATAGGAGAGTCGCTGAAAAATCTCGAAAAAATCACCGGAGGAACGCTACTTCCCCCAATATCCTGAAGTCGATTGGAAAAAAGCTATGGGTATGCGTGATATCATCACCCACCATTATGCGGATCTTAATGCGGAAACTGTTTTTTACACCTGCAAACGTAAAATTCCTCCACTCCTTGAAACAGTGAGAAAAATAACTCAGGATCTGCAGTAACCTGACGATCCCCTTGACTTGTTTTTTTTGGTTTGAAGATAAAAGGGATCTCCCAGATACCTAAACGACGAAATTGCAACAAAATCCGGGGATAGTTTTTGTTGAGATTGCCTCAACAAAGGTCTCATCTTTTTAAACCGGCCAATAATTAACCTTTCTGCTGTTCGCCCAAACCTGGGCCCAGCTAGATTTCAGGCTCAGGTTGTTTGCCCTGATTGGCCACAATATGATCAGGCATTATGCCTGATAATACGACAATCAACATTCCTCACCATACTATCTTCTGTAGTCGATTTGCCGACAGAGGTATGCGGTGTTCGCATACACCACTATAGGTGTTTCGCCGATTTTTTTCCTTGCTCAGATAGCCTAAATCTCTTGTTCAGGGTTTTTCCAAATCTTTACTGATTGACCAAGAAGAGCTTTTTCTCTGTTTTCTCATGGGATGACGAATTCCTGCAAGATAGTCCTTGTAAGAAATTCATATCGGCCGGCGGATTGGTGAGCCAGTCTGCCGGCTGCTCAACAAAAGACCAACAAAGGAGAAAAAAATGGCAATGAAAAGACCAGAAGGGGAACGGCAGCCGGGTATCCACTGGGGCAAGTTTACTACCCGCATTCCAGGGATTCACGTGGACTTCTCGCTTCCGGAAATCATTCAGGGCGGTCTGATGACAACGGCTACCGCCGGTGTTGTGGCAGGTCTTACCATGAAATATTTCCAGGTGCCGTTTGAGGTGGCCTGGGCGGTGGTTCTTATCCAGCTGTTCTGGGTCTGGGTCGTGCCGACGGTGATCTTTGGTGAACCCTACGCGCCCGGGTGGATCACTCCTGCCCTGCCGCTGGTAATGACCTTTCTCGGGGCATTTGCACCGGGTGTTCAGGCCATCCAGGCGATGATGGCAGTGACTGTCTGCGTCTCGGCCATCTTTCTCTTTTTTGCGGTCACCGGCCTCAGCAAACGTTTTTTCCAATGGGTGCCGGTAGAACTTCGGGCGGCCATCATTTTCGGTGGGGCCATCGCTGCCTTTACTACCGAATTCGGCCGCCTGGATAAACTGCCCATAACCCTGCCGATAGTCTGGGCCGTGGTTTTCCTGCTCATGTTTTCAGTCTGGTATACCAAGGCTAGAAAGAACAGCAAGCTCCTTAATCTGCTTGGTTCCATGGCACTGCTCGTAGGGTTTCTGGTGGCGGCTGTTGTTGGAACGCTTTCCGGGGAGATCACTTTTGATATCAAAATGGGCTGGCATATTCCCCAGATCGGCGCCTATATTAAGGCCGTTTCTCCCTTTTCGATCGGCTGGCCCGGCCTGGATGTCTATCTCAAAGCCTTTCCTTTGGCTGTGATGGTCTATATCTTTGTCTTTGGCGACCTGATTCTTGGTGACACTCTGCTTGCGCAGGCCGGAAAGGTCCGCCGAGATGAAAAAATTGAGGTTGACACCACCCGCAGTCATGTTATCCTTTTTGTACGTAATATCGGTCATCTCCTGACAGGTGGTCCGTTTATTCCCCTGCACGGGCCAATCTGGACGGGTGTGCATGTGTTCTTGACGGAACGTTATAAATCCGGTCGTAATAACATGGATTCTTTTTATACAGGCCTCTTCAACTGGTATTGGCCGGCCTTTATCCTCGTCTTCCTGGTGCCGGTGGTGACATTCATGAAACCGCTTTTGGCCGTGGCTCTCTCGATTACCCTGATTCTCACAGGATTCGCCTGTGCGTATGTTGCCATTTCCATGGTCAAAACACCCGCTGCCCAAGGCTATGCTTTTTTTGTCGGTATGGTTATTGCCAAATTCGGGCCGGCCTGGGGCCTGGGCGTGGGTATCGCTCTCTACGTTCTGCTGCTGGTGCAAAAAGTCGAAAGCCCACTACCGACGCCGGTGACGCAACTGGTAACAGTTCTCGATCCACAGGAATCGTAAGGGGCCGTTCTTTAACCCCGATAAACGGGAAAAACTCCTTTATGAAGAATTCCAGGCAAAAAGCAGGCCGGGAGTTCTTCACAAAGGGCTTCAAAGGAGACATCATGACGACCAGACTCATCACCCCCACCAAAAGTGCCTACAGTTACCCTCTGCTCATTAAACAGATGCTGTCCACCCCCCTGATCTATTCTCCCGACCAGGAAATCATCTATCGGGACATTTCCCGGTACGACTACAAAACCTTTGGCAAACGGGTTGGGCAGCTGGCTTCCATGCTCCGGGATCAGGGTGTCAAACCCGGTGACACCGTTGCCGTCATGGACTGGGATTCGAACCGCTACCTGGAATGTTTTTTTGCCGTACCGATGATGGGGGCCGTGCTCCATACCATCAACATCCGGCTTACGGCCGAGCAGCTCATTTATACCATCAACCACGCCGAAGACCATGTGATCCTCGTTAATGAGGATTTCGTGCCTCTCCTGGAATCAGTGAAGGACCGCTTCGAGACGGTGAGAAAGGTCATCCTTTTAACCGACAAAAAGGCGGCACCGGTCGGCCCCCTCGGGTTCAGCGGCGAATATGAGGCATTGATGGAAAAGGCCTCGCCTGAATATGAATTCCCCGATTTTGACGAAAACACCATGGCCACCACCTTTTACACCACCGGCACAACCGGGTTGCCTAAGGGAGTGTTTTTCAGTCATCGACAGATCGTCCTGCACACCTATGGAGTCATGTCCGGCCTCTGTGCCTATGCATCCCAGGCCAATGTCACCTCGGCTGATGTCTATATGCCGATGACACCGATGTTCCATGTTCACGCCTGGGGAATGCCCTACCTGATGACTCTTCTCGGGGCAAGACAGGTCTATCCCGGCAGGTATGAACCTGAGATGCTGCTAAAACTCATCGTCGGTGAAAAGGTCACCTTTTCCCACTGCGTGCCGACCATCATGAACATGCTGGTCACCAGTCCGTCGATAAAGAGCCTCGATCTCAGGGGCTGGAAGGTCATCATCGGTGGTTCCGCCCTATCAAAAGGCCTCTGCCGGGAGGCTCTGAAGAACGGTATCAACCTGTACACCGGCTACGGCATGTCGGAAACCTGTCCGATTCTCAGCCTTGCTAATATTAAACCGCACATGCTCGAATGGGGCGAGGATGAGCAGGTGGAGATCCGCTGTAAAACCGGACTCCCGGTACCCTATGTCCAGCTGGAAATCGTCGATCTGTATGGCAACCCGGTGGCCCATGACGGACAAACGGCAGGCGAGGTGGTAACCCGTGCGCCATGGCTGACCCAGGGGTATGTCAAGGACGGGCAAAAGAGCGAAGAGCTCTGGGCGGACGGTTGGCTGCACACCGGGGACATCGGGGTTATTGACCAGGAAGGGTATCTGAAGATTACCGACCGGCTGAAGGATGTGATCAAAACCGGCGGTGAATGGCTCTCATCTCTTGAGATTGAAGACATTATCAGCCAACATGAAGCGGTAAGTGAGGTTGCCGTGGTTGGGATTGCCGACGAAAAATGGGGTGAGCGGCCCCTGGCCATGGTGGTCCTGAAGACAAGCTATCGGGACAAGGTCTCGGCCGCTGACATTCAGGAGTTCTGCATGACATTTGTCGAGCGCGGCTTGTTGCCGAAGTATGGGGTGCCGACAAAAATCGTATTCAATAATGAGATCCCGAAAACCTCGGTCGGAAAAATCAGCAAGAAGGATATCAGGGCGGACTACAAATAGTTGTGACTAAGGAGGAACCGATGCTGCAGAATGAGATCCGCATTCCCTTTGTCGGGCTGTGTCGCGCAATCGCCGGTGCGCTAACCGCCCATGGCGTCCCAGTCGAAATGGCCGAACAGGAAGCAAACGTCATGGTCGAGGCCGACCTGCAGGGTGTTCCGTCGCACGGGGTGCGCATGCTTCCGGGGTTGCTTCAGGCTCTTCGGGATGGCAGGGTGAAGGCTGTTCCGAATATCAAACTGATACGCGAATTCGGCGCTACCTGCTTCATGGATGGCGACAATGGCCCCGGCCGCTTTGTCGCCTGCCAGGCTATGGACCGGGCAATCGAACGGGCCGGACAGTTCGGCGTGGGCGTCTGCCTTTCAATCCACACCAGCCACTGGGGCCGGGCTCAAGCCTATGCGGCCAGGGCGGCGAGAGCGGGCATGGTCGGCATCTGCACCACCAACGGTATGCCCTGCATGGCGGTATGGGGGGCAAAAGGCCGGGTTATCGGCAACAATCCCCTGGCCATCGCCATCCCGCGCGGCGAGGGCGAGGACCCTGTGGTGCTCGATATGGCGATGAGTCAGGCCGCGGTTGGCAAGGTCGGCACCTGTCTACGAGAGGGACGGGTGATTCCCACAGGTTGGGGCATCGATGCTGAAGGCAAACCGAGCAGCGACGCCAAGGCAATTCTTGGCGGTGCGGTTCTGCCCTTTGGAGAGCATAAGGGGGCGGGGCTTGCTCTTATGCTGGAATTGCTCACCGCCGCTCTCGCCGGTGGTGCCTTTGGCAATGAGATCGAGGCCGGGGATCGCAGCGGCATCGATCCCGACTCCTGCAAGCTCTTTCTCGCTCTCAATCCTGCGGCCTTTGGCGGCCGCGAGGTTCTAGCCGACCGGGTTAATGATTATCTGACCTATCTGGGCGGAGTGGCGGCTGAGACTGGTCCCTTCACCTGGCCAGGCCAGCGCGGCTGGGCAGCGCGGGGAGTCAATATAAAGGCAGGCGTTCCTCTCCATGCCGAGATTGTCGACCAGTTGCAGGCTGCGGGGGTGGTGTTGGTTAAATAATAGTCGGTCTATTATGATATTTGCACACCTGCATCCTTTATACAACACTAAGGCGGAATAGTGGGGAGATTGCCTCCGCTATGGTGTCCAGCAGCCTCGATTTACCGACTGTTCTTTCTTTATACGGTGCTAGCTCCATGAATATCAGAAAGACCCTCGCCGATCAGCCCATCCTATTCAAGCTATTCTACAGTTATTTCGGCGGATTCGTTGTGGCAGTCCTCCTCGGTAGCCTTGCCATTTATACTTTCATGCGGACAACCATCGAGACCAATATAGAAAATGAACTGAAGACCTCGACCACAACGATCCTCAACATGGTCAAGACCTCGGCCACGGTCTCGGTGAAAAATTATCTGCGGGCGGTGGTCGAAAGAAATCGCGAAATCGTCGAATATTGTTATGCCCAGTACCAAGCAGGTTTCATCTCCGAAGACGAAGCAAAACAACGCGCCACGGAGATCTTGCTTGCCCAGAAGATAGGCACTTCCGGCTACATCTACTGCATGGACAGTCAGGGAGTCCTGCAGGTACATCCGAAAGAGGGGCTTCGCGGGGTCAATATTTCCGAGCATCTTTTTGCCCAGGAACAGAAGATCCGCAAAGAAGGGTATGTCGAATATGAATGGAAAAATCCCGGCGAACAACGGGAACGTTCAAAGGCCCTGCATATGACCTATTTCCCGCCATGGGACTGGATCATCTCCGCCTCTTCCTACCGTGAGGAATTCAGCGAACTGGTAAACGTCAACGACTTCCGTGACTCTATTCTGTCGCTGCGTTTCGGCAAAACCGGATATTCGTATGTGATCAACCCAAAAGGAGACCTGATCATCCATCCAAAACTCGAGGGTAAAAACATCCTCGATGAGGCCGATGCCCACGGCAGGCATTTCATTGCAGAAATGTGCGCGATGCTGAACGGCAAGATCATCTATCCATGGCAGAATCCGGATGAATCTTCCCCCCGGGAGAAACTGGTAATCTTCAATTCAATCCCTGAAATCGGCTGGATCGTCGCCTCCAGCAGCTATCTGGATGAGTTCTACCAGCCACTGAGAACCTTCCGGGGATTGATGTTTTTCGGGGTCTTTCTTTCTCTGTTTATCTTTCTGCCGATTACCCTGCGGATCAGCTCATCGATCACCAGTCCTCTCAAGGAATTGCAGGCAAAATTCGGTATTGGCGCAACCGGTGATTTTTCGGTGCGCATGGACTGGAAGGCTAAGGATGAGATAGGTGGCATGGCATCCTACTTCAATGGTTTCATGGCGAAACTGGAAGCCTACAGCACCAATCTACGGAAAGAAATCCAGGAACGAAAGCAGGCCGAGGATGCCCTTCGCGGTTCCGAAGAGATGTTTTCCAAGGCCTTTCGCTCCAGCCCGAGTGGTATCTTTATCGCCACCATGACTGACCTGCGGTTCATCAATGTCAACGAAAGTATGCTGCACATGACCGGCTACAGCAACGACGAGCTGATCGACCGGCGAGTGACCGAGTTCAGATTCCTCCCGGATGGGGAGGAGATCCGTTCTCTATTGCAAAACCAAGAGGAAAAGGGCAGCCTGCGCCGGGTTCCGATCGAATTCATGACCAGAGCCGACACGATACGGACCGGCATCCTCTCCGCGGAGATCATCGAACTCTGGGGCGAGGCCTGTATTCTCGCCACCATCGAGGATGTAACCGAGGCCCAGAGGCTGGAAAAAGAGATTATGGATATCAGTGAGAAAGAGCGGTTGCGCATCGGTCTCGATCTGCATGACGACCTCTGTCCGCATCTTATCGGTATTGAGGTGCTGGGCCAGGTTTTGAAACGCAAACTCGAAGAAAAACACATTGATGAGTTCATGCTGGCGGAAAAGATCCGGAGCCTGGTGGGCGATGCAATTCAGAAGACCAGAAGCCTTGCCCGCGGGCTCTGTCCGGTAAATCTGGCTGCCCATGGTTTCAGTGCCTCGATCGAGGACCTGGCTCGCAACGTGAGCGACGTCTTCGGCGTTTCCTGCCGGTTCGAGTGTAGCTGTCCTGTTGTTTTTCATGACAACGCTATTGCCACCCATCTCTATTACATAACCCATGAGGCGGTCCATAACGCAGTGAAGCATGGCCGCGCTTCCAATATCATTGTCAGTTTGTCCCAAGAAGATGGTAAGTACCGTCTTTCGATTACTGATGACGGCATCGGGTTCGACGAGTCGGAAAAATCAAACGGGATGGGCCTCAGGATCATGGGGCTCAGGGCGAAAAAGATCATGGCTGAACTTACAATCGCCGGAAGTGCCACCGGTGGCACGGCTATCACTATAAATTTCTTAAAAAAATATCTTGTAATGGAGCAGGTGAATGGCTGAAAAAAATGCTTCCGCAGCCACCCGGATTCTACTCGTTGAAGATCACCCGGTCTTTATTGTCGGTCTGAAAGAGTTAATCAATCAGGAGGTCGATCTGCAGGTTTGCGGTGAAGCCAGCGATGTCAATGAGGCCTGGCAACAAATCGAAAAACTCAGGCCCGATATGGTGATCGTCGACATCACACTGAAAGGGCGCAACGGTATTGAGCTGGTCCGCGACCTTAATAGCCATGAGAAGTCACTTCCGGTTCTGGTCCTGTCCATGCATGAGGAATCACTGTATGCGGAGCGGGCTCTTGCCGCCGGCGCCCGTGGTTATATCATGAAACAGGAGACCTCGACATCCATCGTCCAGGCTATCCGCTGTGTCCTCGGAGGTGAGATCTATGTGGGCAAGAACTTGATGCGCACCATTCTCAGCCGTTTTGGCCACCAGCCTGACCCGACCACAACTCCGATTGAAAAACTGACCGACCGGGAACTTGAGGTCTTCGAGGCAATCGGCAAGGGACTTACCACCAAGCAGATTGCCGCGAGACTCAACCTCAGTATGAAAACCATCGGCACCTATCGAGAGCGCATTAAGGAAAAACTCGGCCTGCAGAATGCCTTCGAACTGATCCATCAGGCGGTGCGCCTGATTGAACAGAAAAAGGAGGATTAATGACAAATAGACACAAACCAGCTGGTAAGCAAATTTTTCTGGGTCGCTGCCAAATACTAACATGGCTAGGACACTACCGAGGGGCGTCCACAACATAGCAGTAACCGCCAAGCCTTTTTTTAAAACTCCCCCCCCGTCCTCCATTTGTAGGTTCCGCACCTACACGCATGACCGCTGAAACGCACGACAAAATGAGGCCTGCACCGATTTACGCATCTGGGCTTCTCATCTATAATCCATCTCATTCTGATAAGACACAGTTGCATTTGAGTTTCCCTCGGTCTTTCAGGAAGTTCAGGTGATCACGGAAGTCGGTATGTCGCGGCTAGTAACCGGCATCCGTGATTACCTGTATTTCATAGGTTGTCCGGAAATAATCAACGGAATTCGAGTTTGCTCATAGATCAAGTCCCTCTGAAGCTAAAACCGAGGTTGAAGAGATGTCATCACAGCCTTCCATTCCAGATAGTACTTCACTGCCGCAGGAACAGACGAAAAGTACGCCGTTTGCATACTGGCCACAGCCTCCCAGTGAAGCCCGAAAACCGGCAGGAGACAAGAAAAACGGCTTAGAAGACAAGCTCACCACGATGAAGGAAGCGGTGGCCAGCCACCTCAAGGACGGCATTCATCTTGGTATCGGCGGGTTTGTCAATATCCGGCTCCCGGTGGCGATCATTCATGAAATAATTCGACATGGTGCCAAAAATCTGACCCTGTCGTTCCAGTCCAGCTCGATCTGTTCTGATCTGCTGGCCGGCGCCATGATCCTCGATCCCGACCATTTCTCCATAGCGCGAATTGCACTTGGATGGCAGGGCGGCAAGGACATGGAAAACGCGCCGTTGACCAGATATCTGGCCGACAGGGGGATGATCCATCTCGACAGATATACCCACCACGGTATGAGCGACCGTTTCAAAGCGGCAGCAACCGGAGTTCCATTCTTCCCGACTCTCGACCAAGGCGGTACTGACATGGAGGGAATCAACAGGGGCACGATGATGAAATGCCCGTTTTCCGGCGACGACATTCCTGTTGTTCCTGCCTGCCGTCCGGATGTCGGCATAATTCATGTCCAGGCAGCGGACATGGGCGGTAACGCCAGGATCTTCGGGCCCTTATGCACATGTCCGGAGATCGCCGGGGCGGCCACCCATACCATCATGTCCGTCGATCAAATTATTCCAAATGAAAAGATCCGTACTTTCCCATACTTAACCGACATTCCATCGCCGTTGGTTGACGAGGTGATCGAACAGCCATTCGGCGCAACTCCTGGCGCCTCTTGCGGTCACTATTGGTTCGACATGCCTCACTTTCTCGATTTCTGGAAGATATGCGATGAGTTCTGTCAGACCGGCAACAAGGACAGACTCCAGGAATATTACGATCGGAATATCTTGGGCTGCGAGACCTTTGAGGATTTCCTGAGCCTCAAATCTCCCGAGACCCTGCAGGAAATCATAAGAAAGGATGGGTCCCAGCCGATATTCCTCGGTTGACTCCATCCAGCATTCTTCCAGCTCGAGGAGAATGTCATCCATAATCAGCACCTTGGAAATTCGTTTCTCGTTTTAATTAACGAATTTGGTCATGGCACTCATCCCATATTTTGGGGTTAGCGCGAATTAACGCATATTCATGAGACATTGAGAGGTAATCACATTGGAAAACAATGACAATATGTTCTGGACTGGTTTATCACCCGACGAGGCAAGGGAAGCACTTGTCACCAAAGACAAGTCCATGAGAGACAAGCAGATGACGCTGAAAGAAGCGGTGTCCAGGTTCATCAAGGATGGAGACAACGTCGGCATCGGCGGTTTCGTCAATATCCGTCAGCCAATTGCCATTACCCACGAGATGGTTCGCCAGGGATTCAAAGATATTACCCTTTCTTTTCACTCAGCGGGCATGGCGCCGGATATTCTTGCCGGGGCGATGATGATAAGACCTGATCATTGCAGCATAAAACGAATCGAGCTGGCGTACTGGGCCCATGAGGCTTTCGGGCTATCACCTGTTTGGCGGTATCTTGCCGAACGGGGCATGGTCGAGTTCGAGGACTGGAGCAACTACAACATGTCCGCCAGGTTTAAGGCCGGTGCGATGGGTTTGCCTTTCATTCCGAGTCGCGGACCGCTTGGCGGCGATATTTGTAAAACCAGCCGCACCAAGGTCATCGATTGTCCCTTCACCGGACGCCCCATCGCCCTGCTGCCGGCCAGCAATCCCAATGTGGCTATCCTCCATGTACAGGCAGTCGATAAGTTCGGTAACTGCATCATCCGAGGCACCGACGCCACCTGCCCGGAAATTGCCATGGCTTCAGCCCATACCATTGTCACCTGCGAGCAGATTGTCAGCCATGAACTGGTGGCCAGCCACCCGAAGGATGTCATGATCCCATTCCCGGCTGTTGATGCGGTGATCCAGGTGCCTTTTGGCGCCTATCCAGGTGCCTGTCGTCGTCACTACTATTATAATGGCGACCACATCCGTGAGTTCCACAGTCTCGTTACGCCAATCTGCAAAGGTGGGCCCCTTGATCCATTGAAGGCCTGGTACGAGGAAAATATTTTTGGTGTAGAGGACTTCGAGGATTACATCGAGAAATTCGGGAATAAAAAGTTGATGGCTGATAAGGCCGCGGAGTCCTACAACTGCGAGCGACTGGCCTGACCAAGGATTCATTCTTTCCTCCACACTGGAACCCACCTATAAGGAGTCGTCATGACAGCTTCAGCAGTATCCAATAATATGAAAGTTTCAACAGACTACACCGCCCAGGAAATTATAGTCGTGGCGGGAGCAAAAGTTCTGGAAGACAAAAAAATAGTGTTTGTCGGAACCGGTCTCCCCATGGTCGCTTCCCTTCTGGCAAAGCTTACCAATGCCCCCGGCCTGATCCCGGTCTTTGAGGCCGGCGCGGTCGGGCCTCCTCTTAAGCGTGGCCTGCCTCTTTCGGTAGGTGACTCGAAGACCTTTACCGGGGCATCCTATGTTAAGGGGTTGAACGCAGCCTTTGAATTGACTCAGCGCGGTTTTGCCGATTTTGGCTTCATCGGCGGTGCCGAGGTTGATATGTTCGGCAATCTCAATTCCACCATGATTGGTGACTTTCCCGCTGGCTACCAGAAACCGAAAGTCAGGCTTCCGGGCAGCGGCGGCGCAAGCGATATGGCCGCTTCCTGTGAACGAACCATTCTCATTGTCCCCCACGACAAGAAGAAGTTCAATGCAAAGCTGAATTACATTACCAGTCCCGGCCATCTCGACGGCAGTCCCAACGCCCGCTATAATGCTGGTATGCAGGGCAAGGGACCGTATCGCCTCATCTCTACCAAGGGGATCTTCGACTTCGAGGAGAAATCCAAGAGAATGCGCATCCTGTTTACCTTTCCCGGTGAGACCATTGAGAGTATCCAGGCGGCAACCGGGTTCGAACTGCTCATTTCCCCTAATGTTTCAGAATTTCCGGCACCAACGGAAGAAGAAGTACGTATGATTCGCGAAGATATTGATCCGACTGGAGTGTTTGTTAAACGTATTGCCAAATAAATATCGGCCACGTAAATCTGAAGGAGGACGTAGTGTTATGAACGATCGTAAAGTTCCCGTACAAGCCTGGATCACCGTATTTGCAGGCACAGCAATTAATCTTTGCCTAGGTATATTATATGCCTGGAGTGTTTGGAGTAAGTCCTTGGTAAATAAGGAACTTGCCGGACAAACAATGGACGGTATTAATGCAGGCTGGACCTATCTGACCAACTCAGAAGCTGCCACACCTTTCTCTGTCTGTATTATTGTTTTTACTCTTTTGATGATTCCTGGTGGTAAAATCCAGGATAAACTCGGCCCGAAAGCAGGTGCTACAATCGGTGGACTCTTGGTTGCCGCAGGATGTATTGTTGCCGGGCTTATGAAGAGTTATACCGGGCTGATTGTTGGTTTTGGTATTCTCGGTGGTATGGGTATGGGCATTGGTTATGCTTCCCCAACACCGGCTGCACTTAAATGGTTTGCTCCTCAGAAACGTGGTGTTATTGCAGGCCTTGTTGTTATGGGATATGGCGGTGCTGCAATCTATATTGCTCCTCTTGCAAAGTACCTTATTAATCAGTACGGCATAACCGGTAGTTTTATTGCACTGGGTGTCTTCTTTGCCTTAGTCGTTATTGTTGCAGGCCAGATGCTTCTCACCCCACCTGTAAATTATACACCACCTGAAAAAGCTACTGCCAGTAGAGGTGATAGTGCCACGGCTGTCAACTGGGAAGGGTCGCAAATTGTTAAGACCTGGCAGTTTTGGGTACTTATGCTTATGTTCATCTTTGCAACTCAATCTGGTCTTCTGATTATCAGTAATGCCGCCGGACTTCTTGGCACCGTCGGTGCTACCATTCCTTTTTTTGCAGCAAATGCATGGATTTTGGCGGCCTATGGCGGCCTAATAAATGCTTCTGGAAGACCTGGAACAGGCGTCTATTCAGACAAGTGGGGCAGAATGAAAGCCTATGCATTTAACTGCAGTCTTTCTGCTGTATGTATTATGTGTATGCCTTTGATTATCGAGTCCAAGAACGTCATCTTACTTTTTATAGCTGTTGGTATTGGTTACTGGCAATATGGTGGTCTTCTTTCTCTGATGCCTTCCTTCGTGGCCGATTTCTTCGGACCCAAAAATCTTGGTTTGAACTACGGATTGGTTTTCTTTGGCTGGGGTATTGGTGCCTTTATGCCTAAACTTGGTGGTGTTATTCAGGACAAAACCGGAAGCCTCGATATGGCCTTCTATGTTTCCGGTTCATTGTTGATGGTTTCTGTTGTACTGGCACTCTTACTTAAGAGACCCGATGACTCCCATGTCCTGGCAGGGCAGAAAGAAAAAGTGCGAGCGCTTGTTGCTGCAAAAGCATAGGTGCTATCTATCTGAAGTGTATGGAAAAATATAGAAAATATTTTTCCATATAATCGTTACCCCCCAAATGGGCTCTCAGCTACCCGGAGAGCCCATTTTCCTTCTCGTTCGAATTACTGTCCGTCGGTTTTTACCTTAACCACCATGTGTTCAGGAGACTTCTTGCCACCTTCCCCTTCCCAGATTTCAGCCTCCTCAGCATCAAGAGAATCACCTGTTTTTTCTTTCAACGCTGCCAGCTGTTCGGGATAGTTTCTGGCAGCGATCTCTTCCCAGATTTCAGCGCCTTTGATACCGCAACGTGAAGGAATGAAAACCGGGTCAAGCCCCAATTTTTTCTGCGCCTCGAAATCTCTCAAGGTCGCGAGACCCGGTTTGGTGAGGAGTACGATGACAATGATATTAAACCAGGCCATAGCACCCACTGCAGCGGAACCAAAGTTCCAGACAACATCGACCTGGCTGACCGCACCGATGAACGTCATTGCCACAATGCCCAACCGGGAAAGAAGCATACCGTATTTGTAGCCGGACCCGCTGGCGTTTTTCTTGAACAGGTAGGCAATGCTTGAATCCGTGTAGAAGGCGTAGGCCAGTACGGTTGTAAAGGTGAAGAAGAACAGGGCAACGGCCACGAATGCGCCACCATAGCCCGGCAATACCGAATCGACAGCAAGTTGTGTGAAGTTGGATTTTTCTACGCCTGGCAGCATTTGCACGAGGAAGCCACCCTTGTTTGCCGGGTCAGCCATATTGAAGGTATTGGTTGCCAGAATCATGACGGCTGTTGCCGTACAGACAAAAAGGGTGTCGACATAGACGGAAAAGGCCTGCACCAGCCCTTGTTTGGCCGGATGGGAGACTTCTGCTGCGCCGGAAGCCTGAGCACCTGTGCCTTGACCGGCTTCGTTGGAAAAGACGCCTCGCTTGACGCCCCATTGGATCGCCAACCCAAAAACGGCACCATAGGCAGCGTTCATATTGAATGCACAGCTGAAGATCAAATGGAAGACTCCGGCGATTTTGTCGATGTTTGCAAACATTACCACCATGGCAACCAGGATGTAGGCGACTGCCATGAACGGAACAATCATCTCAGCTGATTTGGCAATTCGCCTGCCGCCACCGAAAACGACATAGCCGGTAAGGACCGTATATATCAGACCAGATACCCAGGGAGCCATCCCAAGGGAAAGGCTGCCGGCCTGCGCAAAGGCATTGGTCTGGATGCCGGGTAGGGCTAGCCCGCAGCCAAAGACGGTGAGGATCGCGAAGGCGATGCCAAGGGGGCGACTTTTCAGCCCTTTCTCCATGTAGTAAGCCGGGCCGCCACGATATTCACCGTGAACCTCTTCTTTCCACACCTGTGACAAAGCTGATTCAATATACGCGGAACCGGCCCCCACGAAGGCGATCGCCCACATCCAGAAAACCGCACCGGGACCACCGAAGAATATTGCCGAAGCCACGCCGGTAATGTTTCCGGTTCCAACTCTGCCGCCCAGCGCCATGGCAAAGCCCTGGAAGGAAGATACGCCCGAGGCGGATGATCTGCCGCTGAAAAGCTGCTTAACCATGTCCTTGACCAGACGAAGTTGTGGGAACTTCATGAGGACTGAGAAATACACTCCGGCCAGAAGACATCCGTAAATCATGACCTGACTCCAGAAGAAGTCGTCCGTGGCCGTTGAAATGCTGAGTAAATCCATAAAAACCTCTTATTTTTTTGAGCGAAACTTCAGTGAGCGGGACTGACCTTTCTGCTGGAGTTTCATCGTAATAATGATATAAATTTCTTCTTCAAGAGAAAAAATAGCTCTTCACTTACAGCACCGTCTCAACCGGGGTGTAGTCGAGGTTAAAGGCATCGGCGACTCCCTTGTAGGTAACACTTCCATGCACCATATTCAGGCCTGTTTTGACCCCGTGGTTGTGCCGGGCAGCATTTTTCCAACCGTGGTTGGCGAGTTGAACGGCGTACGGAAGGGTGGCGTTAGTCAGGGCCATTGTTGACGTTACCGGAACGGCGCCAGGCATATTGGCGACACAATAGTGAATGATGCCGTCAACTTCATAGGTCGGTTCAGTATGAGTGGTTGGTTTTGATGTTTCGAAACAGCCACCCTGGTCGATCGCCACGTCAACGATGACTGCACCTTTTTTCATTGTTTTCAGCATCTCGCGGGTGACCAGGCGTGGTGCCTTGGTGCCGGCAACCAAAACAGCGCCGATCACCACGTCGGCCTCCATTACGAGTTCCCGAAGAAGGGTTCGACTGCTCATCATCGGAAAACAATTCTTCGGCATTATTTCTGAAAGATAGCGAAGCCTGTCCAGGTTCATGTCCAGCAGGTATACCTTGGCACCAAGACCGCAGGCCATCTGGGCGGCATTGGTGCCGACAACGCCACCGCCGACGACCACGACTGTTGCCGGGGCAACCCCCGTCACTCCACCAAGCAGAACACCCCGTCCATTGTAAGATCGTTCAAGATATTTGGCTGCTTCCTGCATCGACATTCTCCCGGCGACCTCACTCATCGGCGTGAGAAGGGGCAGATCTCCTCTCGGACCCTCTACGGTTTCATAGGCAATGGCGATGGATTTATTGGCAACAAATGCACGGGTGAGTTGCTCGTTCGGAGCAAAATGAAAATAGGTGAAGACAATCTGCCCTTCCCGAACCAGATCGTATTCGGATGGCTGGGGTTCCTTGACATGCATGACCATCTCTGATCGAGCGTAAATTTCAGCCGGATTTTCAATAAGCTCCGCTCCTGCCTGGACGTAAGCAGCATCGGCAAATCCGCTGCCTTCACCCGCCGACTTCTCAACCATCACGCTGTGGCCATGCGCCTTCATGGTTTCAACCCCCGCCGGAGTCATTGCCACCCTGTTCTCAGCGACTTTGATTTCTTTCAGAATACCAACGTTCATACTGTTAAACCTCCCGGTTAAAAAAGTGTCCCCCATTGTTATAATCTTTGAGAGAACGCATATGGTTGACCGCATTTACTAGCGTAAAATGTGAGTGCCGTAAATCATCGGTGCTTTCGACAAGCTGTATAGCAAGAGTCTTGCCAAATGGAGGGATGGGGAAAAACGCCGGGAGAAAAGGAGCTAAAAACTACAGGGAGTTGAGTAATATCTAGATGATAGATATACGAAAAAGAGGGTCACACGCCGATATGCTTATAAACCTCACCGGAGGTTCAGTACACAATAATGGAAATCATGGTTACCGCGTGCACTGGAAAAACGAAATTACGCACACAATATCGGTGTTATAGGCCTCTTTGTAACACAATGTTCCAATGGTCCGATATGTTTCCACTACTGTTGTCCAGTTTTCCTGGCTGTTATACGTCATGCCTCGACTTTGCCCTGTATTGGGAAGGTGTGACTTCTGCCCACCATATGGTGCGCAATTTTGTCGTGCAGGAACTTCCCCGGTCGGCTGTTCCTCTGGCACCATCAATAATTGCCCGGGACTTGGGTCTTGATCCTCGGCAAGTAGTACAACTTCTTGATAATCTTGAAGCCGAAAAATTCTTTCTGTTTCGAAACAACCAGGGAGAGGTGATCTGGGCCTATCCGGTCACGGTGGCGACAACTCCCCACAAGGCGATTTTTTCTACAGGTGAGCAGATATTTGCAGCCTGAGCAATAGACGCATTTGCCACGCCCTTCGTGCAGGGGCGCCTGAGAAAAGAACCGCTGGAAGTTGAAATACAGACCGAATGTGCCTGTTGCAGAAGGCCTTTGTCCTTAACCATTGGCAGCGATTTGCATATGCATGTTCATCAGCCGGAGGCTTCGCCATTAATCTTTATCCCTGATGTCGATTTCAAATCCCACAATGACGTCAGTATCATCGAAGCATTCTGACGACAATCGGTGTTCTTCTGGTCAGAAGAACATGCCAAGGTGTTTCGGAAAGAGAAACAATGTATTCCTGGAGGTTATCTGACTCCCGAACAATGTGCTTTTATCACCCCGATTATTCAGGGAGCCATTTTTGGCTTCGGCGAGAGGAAGCAATAAAGATAGTTCCCCAAAGTTTCTGTTCAGCGGACAACGCCCGCGTTACGGTTGGCCAGGACGCGGTCGAGTTCGGGCAGGGTGAACATAGAGTTGTCGCCCGGCGTAGTCATGGTAAGCGCTCCATGAGCTACCCCGTAGTCGATGGCTTTTTGCGGGGGAAGATCCGACAGCAGGCCGTGGATGATTCCGGCGGCGAAAGCATCGCCGCCGCCGACCCGGTCGAGGATTTCCATATTTGGGAAAAGGGGACCCTCGTATACATTTCCCTTGTGCCATAACAGACCGCTCCAGTCGTTACATGTGGCGGTTCTGACAATGCGCATGGTGGTGGCGATGGACGCGATTTGTGTATGCTCTCTGGCTGTTGTCTCAATCGCCAGGCAAAAAGGGGCGGGATCCAGGTTGGATGCTGCGGAGTCAAGCCCTTCCACCCCGAACAGCACATCGACATAGGGCAGGATGGATCGGTTGATCTCCTCGGCCTTTTTTTTGCCGCCGAACCGCTGCCAGAGTGAGGGGCGGAAGTTGAGATCGTAGGAGACCGTTGTGCCGTGCTGCCTGGCCGCCGTCATTGCCTCGATGATAACTTGGGGGCTGGACGGCGACAGCCCGGCCATGATCCCACCGGTGTGAAACCAGCGAACCTTGTGTTCGGTAAAAATCCGACTCCAGTCGATATCGCCGGGCCGCAGTTGTGAGACGGCGCTGTGTCCCCGGTCCGAGACGCCCAGCGCCGGCCTGAGGCCGAAACCCCGTTCGAGAAAGTAAACACCGTTGCGGCAGGATTCTCCGATACCGTCGTCCGGCAGCCAGCGAATAAGATCAGTTGCTACTCCTCCAGCGGCAATGCGGTTTTTGATGAGCTGGCCCACTGCGTTATCGACGAGGGCGGTGATGACCGCAGTACGCCATCCGAAGCACCTGCTCAAGCCGCGCGCCACATTGTATTCACCGCCCCCTTCCCAGACCTTGAAATGCTCTGCCTCGGCAATACGAGTGAGGCCTGGATCAAAGCGCAGCATCACCTCACCCAGGGAAAGCACGTCGATCATAATCACCTCGTCAAAGTGTTATTGAGCAATTCAACGGCCTTGCTGATTTCCTGGCGGATATTAACAAATTTCTTGTCTCTCAGCCACTCGGTTTTCACCAGCCAGCTGCCGCCACAGGCGACCACCTGGGGCAGGGCCAGGTAATGCAGGAGATTGCCGGCGGTGATTCCGCCGGTGGGCATGAAGTGCATTGCCCGAAACACCCCGGCAAGAGCCTGAAGCATCGAAATTCCACCGAGTTGTTCGGCCGGGAAAAATTTCACCGTTTCGAGCCCCTGCTCCATTGCCATTTGGATCTCGGTGGCTGTGGCGCAGCCGGGAATCACCGGAACCTGCCGGGCGAGGCACCAATCAACCAGGGTGGGGCTCATGCCGGGGGAAACGATGAAGCTGGCCCCGCAATCAACTGCGGCCTTGGCTTGGTCAAGGGTCAAAACGGTGCCGGCCCCGACGAGAATGTCGGGTCTTGCCGCCATGGTTTTTATGGCCGCCAAGGCCTCGTCCGTGCGCAGGGTGATTTCCACGCAGGAGAGACCTCCGGCCGAGATTGCCTCGGCAAGGGGTGTTGCCAGTTCCGCGTCGTCGATCACCACCACCGGAACCAGCCGGATTTTTTTCAGTGTATCATAAAACACATTTTTGCTCCTGAAAGGGACTGCCGTAGGGCTAGAGCCGCTGCTAGTCTGCAAGATGTTCAATTAAAATTCTTCAATAGCGCTTGTCAACCAGGGAACGTTTTACCCGGTCGAGACGCTCCTTGGTTTCGTCAAAATTCTTCATGGCCACAGCAACGAACAGTACGTCGACAATTGCCAGCTGCACCAGACGCGAGGTCATCGGCGCAAGGCGCAGAGCAGCCTCCTGGGAAAATACCGACAGGGAGATATCGCATTCTTTTAGAAGCGGTGAGTTTTCGCTGCCGATCAGTCCGATTACCTTGGCCCCCGCCTTTCGGGCGATTCTCGCACTATCGATGATATCCTTGGTTGAGCCGGTATGGGAGACAACCACCACCACGTCTCCAGGGCCAAGGAGAGCGGCCGACATCACCTGCTTATGCGAATCGTCCTGGGCGGCGCAGGGGATGCCCAGTCGAAAGAATTTATGGTAGGCGTCGCGGGCGACGATAGCCGAGCCGCCGAAGCCGTAGAACTCTATGCGCCTGGCGGCCTGCAGGGCTTTCACCGCGAGGTCGAGATCATCGAGGCTGAGCCGGGTCAGGGTGTTGCTGATTGCCTCGCGATGGGCGTTCAGGACCTTGCCGGCGATTCCGGCCAGGCTGTCGCCGTCGCTGATATTTTCATATATATATTGGCTTGAGGGCAGGTCGCGGGCGAGATTGAGGCGCAGTTCCATATAGCCGCCGAGTCCCAATTTGCGGCAGAAACGGATGACCGTCGGTTCGCTCGTGTCGGAACGTTCCGCCAGCTCGGTGATTGAGGAGGTAATGACCGCAGAGGGGTTGGCAAGGACGCATTTCGCCACCTTCTTTTCCGAATTTCGTAGAGATTCGATGGATTCGCGGATAAGGGCTAGAGTATCGGCCATGGCAATTTCTTCTTGTTAATTGAGTCCCACCAGGCGTGGCAGCCACAGGGATATTTCGGGGACATAGGTGATCCCCATGAGTACGGCAAGGAGTCCGAAATAAAAGGGTGTCATTGCCTTGGTCACCTTCTCGATGGACAGGTTGGCCACAGCGCTGCCGACAAAGAGCACCGAACCAACCGGCGGGGTGATCAGGCCTATGCCGAGGTTGACCATCATGATCATCCCGAAATGCACCGGATCGATACCAAGGGTATGGATCACCGGCAGGAGCATTGGGGTGAGGATGAGGATGAGCGGGGCCATATCCATCAGGGTGCCGAGCATAATGAGCATAACGTTTATCGCCAGAAGAATCACATAGCGGTTGTCCGACAGACTGGAGAAGAAGGCGGTGATCTTCATCGGGATCTGCATCAAGGTGAGGATATAGCCGAAACTTGCGGCAAAACCAATAAGTATCATAACCACGGTCACCGTTTTCACTGTCCGGTGTACAAGGATCGGCAATTGATGCCATTTGTAGTCGCGGTAGATGAACATGGTGACGAAGAATGCCCACACGCAGGCTATGGAGGCCGACTCGGTGGCGGTAAAGATACCGGAGAGGATGCCGCCGAGGATAATGACAACCGTCAACAGCCCCCAGAGGGCATCGCGGGCGATGCGAATCGCGTCTCTCAAGGGAATGGGGTCACCTTTTGGAAAATTACGTTTCTTGGCGAAATACAGACACATGCCCATCATTGTCGAGCCGAGGAAGATGCCGGGCATGACGCCCGCGACAAAAAGGGCGGCGATGGAAACAGAACCACCGGCGGCCAGCGAATAGATGACCGCATTATGCGACGGCGGGATGAGGATGGCCTGGACTGAGCCTGCGCAGGTCACAGCGGTGGCGAATTCGCGAGGGTAACCTTTTTTCTCCATCTGTGGAATGAGTACTGAACCGATGGATGCGGTGTCGGCCACCGATGAACCGGAGATGGCACCGAAAAACGTCGAGGCAAGGATGTTGACAAGCGACAGGCCGCCACGGATAAAGCCGACAAAGATGGCGGCGAAGTTCACCAGGCGATTGGCAATCCCGCCTTCGGCCATGATCGCCCCGGCCAAAACGAAGAAGGGGATGGCCAGAAGCGAAAATTTGTTGACCCCACTGGCGATCTGGATCATCACCGCGTCAAGTGGCAGGTCGATGAGCAGGGCGCCGATAATCGACACCAGGCCCAGGGTATAAGCCACAGGTACTCCGATGGCCATAAGGAAGAACAGGCTGCCGATAAGGATGTAGGCGTCCATGATGTTTACTTCTCCTTTGGTGCGTCGGGTTTGGAGTCGTTGTTCCCGGCTCCGGGGGCTCCGATCATGACGACAGGGCGGTTATGCTGGGAGCCGAAAACCATATATTCTATGATAAAGAGCAGGGTGAGGAGCGAGCCTATGGGCAGCGGCAGATAGGTAAGGCCGACGCGGAGGATCGGGAATTCGGCGATATACTGGTCCCAGGTGACTAGACAGAGCGAGACGCCGTACCAGGCGACGAAAAGCGATAGAACAATCATCAGCAGGTTGACGATAAAACTGAGAGCCGGCCGGGTCTTCTCTGGCAACCGGTCGGTGAGCATGGTGACGGCGATGTGGCCGCCGGCCCGGTAACTTGCGGCAGCACCGACAAAGGTAAAGATGATCATGCAGAGAATGGCCAGGGGCTCCGGCCACATTGAACCGTGGCCGAGGACATAGCGGTTGAAAATGCCGATCGGGATGACGATCGTCATAATCAAGAGAGAAAATCCCGAGATCCAGATGCACAGACGATATAGCCAATCCATGATGACGAGGATTGTTTCTTTCATGTCTTCTTCGAGCCCCTGCAATTGTTGGCGGGCGGGATCTTTTTTAAAACCCCGCCCGGATCATCGGTTTTTACTTCACAGCTTCAATTCGCTTGATCAGCGCGGCATAGTCCTTGCCGTACTTCTCGCGAACTGCTGCAGTTGCATCATAGAAAGGCTTCTTGTCGACCTCGATGAACTCGACTCCGGCCTTCTTCAGACCTTCAACCGATTCGGCGACCTTCTTGTCCCACAGGGCCCGCTGCTCCATCTGGGCCTCACGGGCCAGTTTCTTCATGAGAGCCTGATCGTCGGCGGAGAGTTTTTCCCACACTATCTTGGACATAACGAAGATTTCTGGAATGATCAGATGGCCGGTGAGGCTGTAATACTTGGCAACCGAGTAATGGTTCTGGGTGAAATAGGTCGGTGGATTATTTTCGGCGCCGTCAACAACGCCGGTCTGCAGGGCGCTGTACAATTCGCCGAAACCCATGGCGATGCCGTTGCCGCCCATGGCATTCATGGTGTCGA
This sequence comes from Pseudomonadota bacterium, assembly GCA_018821785.1. Lineage (GTDB taxonomy): Bacteria > Desulfobacterota > Desulfobulbia > Desulfobulbales > Desulfocapsaceae > Desulforhopalus_A. The sequence goes on along the minus strand of JAHJLI010000084.1, from coordinate 27,538 downwards.
TGAAGAGCGGGTTACCCATCATGCGGACCTTCTGGCCTTTGAGATCTTCAGGGGTTCTTACCGGTTTTTTCAGGTAGAGGCTGCGGGTGCCGCCATCCATCCAGCCGAGAGCGACCATCTTCGACGGACTGGCAGTGATCTTGGCGAGGAGTTCGTCACCGATTTCACCGTCTATGACCTTGCGCATATGTGCTTCGTCACGGAAGACAAAGGGCATATTGAAGACGTTGACCTCAGGGACGACTGGGCCGACAGGGCCAAGGGAGGTGCGGAGGATGGCGATGGCTCCGACCTGGGTTTGTTCGATCATCTCCTTTTCGCCGCCGAGGATGGCGCCGGGGAACATCTTCAGGGTGAGACGGCCTTTGGTTGCTGCCTCAAGTTTTTTACCAAGATTCTGCATGGCTACGACGTTCGGATAGCCTTCCGGATGAACGTCTGCCGCCTTCAGTTCCAGGGCCGAGGCCGGGGTTGACATCATCCCCAGCGCGCCAACGGCCAGGGCGAGACCTGCAAGTGAGTTACGAAATTTCATGAGACACCTCCATCAGTTATTTAGCGGGGAAACCCCAACTCTTGCCGTGCGTCCCGTTACGTGGCACGGCGGCTTCAAAAAACAATTGTTTTTAGTTGTTATCGAATGCTGCCCATCTCAATCAATTGAGAACCTCCTGGCTCTTGTTTGTATCTCATTCGGGGCGGACAATCCGGGCCAATTCAACATACATATTTTTAAGACTGTACAAAACCATGATGCCGCCGGTAATCGGCATGCAAACATACAGCCACTTTCGCGACATGGCAAAAGCCGTTGTCCGCTCTTCGGTACTTAAAGTCAGATCCAGTGAGTACTTGAAAAAAATGGCGATGAAAATGAGCGACATCATTTCGACCAGCAGCCGGTAGGCAAAGCGGGCCGATACGCTTTTCAGGTATTTCGAGATCCAGTCGCCGACACTGAAATGGCCGTGCACCACCCAGACTGCTGCCGCGCCGTAAAAAATCAATGCGCCGTAAAGCAGTTCAATGATTTCGTCAAACCAGTGCATAGACATGATCGGCACAAATCGGACAAAGATATTGAGCGTCAGGATGATGGTAATGGCGGCGAAGAGAATGATGCAGATCCATTCCAGTGCTAGAGTCAGGCCCCTGTCGAAGCGGTCTATCGCCTTGATGAATGAGCCCTTCATTTTACTACCCCCATAACGAGGTTGGGCAACCAGAGGGCGATATCCGGGACAAAGGCGCAGAGGATGGTTACCGCAAGAATTGTCAGCAGATACGGCAGACATTCGCAGGCCAGAGACCACATACCAACCTTGGCAAAACTTTCCACGGCAAAGAGACACATGCCAACCGGTGGTGTCAGGTTGCCGATCATGATCAAGAGTGTCATGACGACACCGAAGTTTACCATGTCGACGTCAAAGAGCGGGCAGATCTTCATGAAGATCGGCAGGGTAATGAGAAAAATGGCATTGCCGTCGAGAAAGCAGCCGAGTGCCAGGATGATGGGGATAACGATCCACATAAAGGCGGTGGCTGTTGCACCCATCGCCGTCAGCTGCATGATCAGGGCATCAGGGATACGTTCGAAAATGGTAAACCAGCCGAAAAAATTAGCGGTAGCCATGATGAACATCAGGCCGCAGGTCTGTTTGAGAGAGACAAAGAGGATTGATGGCAGATCCTCGATTTTGAGATCCTTGTAAATAAAACCGAGCATCGCGGCGTATAAAGTTGCAACCACGGCCGCCTCGGTTGGGGTAAAAAATCCTGAGGTGATGCCGCCAATGACGATCACCGGGGCCAATAGGGGCAGGAAGGCAGCATACGTGCTGTCGATGAGTTCCCGCAAATTGGCTCGAGGGTCTTTCGGTAAACCCCGTGGGCCTGCCATTATAAAGATGGAAATCATCATGGCAATACCCATGGCCACCCCCGGGATTGCGCCAGCGAGGAACAGGCGGCTGACCGAAACCGAGGTAATTGCACCGTAGAGCACGAAAGGGATCGATGGAGGAATTACCGGCCCGATGGTTGAGGCCCCGGCAACAATGGCCGCCGAGATTTTAGGCCGGTAGCCAGCATCCACCATGGCGCGGTGCTGGATCTGCCCAAGCCCCGCGGCATCGGCTACGGCCGAACCGGACATGCCGGAAAAGATCATCGACGACACCACGCTGACCTGCCCAAGACCACCCGGGACATGACCGACCAGCGCCCTGGCGAAACGGAACAATCGCTCGGTGGTGCCGCCGACGTTCATGAGGTTGCCGGCGAGGATAAAAAAAGGAATGGCCAAGAGAGTAAAACCGGTCGTACCGGAATACATGCGCTGCGGCAACATGGCCAGGAAGGCGGTCTGGCCCTGGGCGACAAAGAAGATCACTGCGGTCAGACCGATGGCAACGGCAATGGGCACGTCAAGCATGAGCAATGCGAGTAACACAGTGAAAATAGCTAGAGTCAACATGAAAGCACCTTCGTCATTGCTGCATCCTGTGAACTTAAAGGGTCTGGCTACTTGAAGACTGCAATTAAGCGGATCGTCCCTGTGCTCCGCTTAATTGCGATATGTTATCCGGTTACTTACTGCTTCTCTCCACGATATCCATAAACTTCTTGAAGTTGTCGGCACCAACCCGGGCCTTGACCTTGTCCCAGGCCGGACCCATGGCGGCTTTCCACGGCCCGAGGTCGGGGCGGGAAATGATGATGCCCTTGGTTGTCTCAAGGTCTTTCAATTGGATTGCCTCGTTGTCACGCAACAGCTTGCGGGCGAACTTGGCTGAGGCATTCGACTCTTCGGTAAGAATTTTCTGTTGCTCAGGGGTCAGCTTGTCCCAGCTGTTCTTGTTGATGACGTTGACGTTTGAGCTGTAGGTGTAGTTGAGGATAGACATGTACTTCTGGGTCTCATAGAGCTTCAGGTCATATATCGTTCCGATTGGATTTTCCTGGCCATCAACCACGCCCTGTTTCATGGCCATGACCAATTCGGCAAAGGCGATGGTCTGAGCATTACCGCCAGCGGCTTCAACAAAAGCCTGGTAGGCAAAGGCAGGTGGGGTGCGGATCTTCAATCCTTTGAGGTCGGCCGGAGTCTCGATCGGTCTTTTGGAGTTTGTCAATTGACGGAAGCCCCATTCCCAGTCGGAGAGGTGAACAAGGTTTTTCTTTAGCAGCTCTGGCGTCGCCCAGGCCTTGAATTCCCCGTCGATTACCTTGTCGGCGGTGGCGTAATCCTTAAAGGCGAACGGTGTACTGATGACGTCATAGAACGGCAGATGTTTTGCCAGCTGATCCTGGCCGGACAAACTCATGTCAACCGCGCCCATGATGACCTGCTCCAACACTTCTGGGGGATTGCCCAGGGCGTTGTTGCCGAAAATGGCAATTTTTACCTCGCCATTGGTCCGCTTTTCAACGTTGTTTTTGAACTGGACCGCGGCCATTCCGCAGGGATGCGTATCTGAGGCAAAGTGACCCAGTTTCAGCTCAACAGCGGAAAATGCGCTGGTCGAACCGAGTGTCAGCATCGTCGTCAAGGAGAGGGCGGCCAAGGTACGACCTGCAATTCTGTTACGTAACTTCATGAGACACCTCCATCTGTGTTTGAGCGGGGCAACCCCAATTCTTGCCGCGCAATCCCATGGTGGGGTCAGGCGGATTCAAGAAGCATTTGTGTAGAAAAATTATCAATAGATGCCGCGATTTCTAATTTTTCCGCATATGTTGTAGATTTACTACAAAAAGCTTCCTTGTCAATGGAAAAAATACCATGGGCGAAATTAACCGGTAATGCCTCCTTATAACCCCGATAAACTGGATTCTTTTAAAGAAAGAGTGGCTTGATATGCCGCAGAAACAGGTTGTCACGAACGTGTTTTCCCACCATTTCCCGATGCGTTTGCAGTGCAACGAGATACACCTCACCCAGTTCCGCCGCCACCTTGTAGCCGACATGGAGGAGCTGGCGGAGGTTGCGGTCATAGTCCGGGCAACTTTGGTCGTGGCGGATGGCCCGGGCCAAACGGTTTGGGGGCCAGGCCGCAACGGTCTCGGGCTTTGGCAAAGCGCCTCGGTTTATATCGATAACCGTGGCATAGGGCTGGCAGAGCTCCTCGAAGCGGCCGTAACCGGCGGCATATATTTTCTTGACCATTTCTGCTGCTTCGCCGCCCGCCTCGGCCAAACCGATCAATTCCTCAAGCCAGGTGGTGCCGGCGGTCTTGATATGTACTCCGGCATTATGGGATGTAATGGCCCTGCGGATGCCGGGGTAGATGGAGAATTTATCGCTGCCGCTGTGGACTGAAAGCTTCAGGTCGGCGGGCAGGCCGAAGTCGGTAACCGCACGGCGGATGACGCAAACGTCGTCGCTGAATTCCTGGTTGAAACGGCTGACATCGCCCTGGTAATCGACACCTTTATTGAAACGGCCGGTGAATTTTGGGGCGATGGTCTGCACCGGGATATGGTGGAGAGCGATAGCGGCGAGGATGAAAAACAGCTCATCGGGAGTTTGCGGCTCGGCGGTTTCGTCCATCGACACTTCAGTGATAAACAAGCCGGGGCCTTTTTTCGTCTCAATATGGCGATAGATGGAGGCGGCCTGCTGCACGGCAAACAGATATTTCTCGGCAATTGCCGCCAGTCGCTCGGAGGTCACTGAAAGCGGCTCGGCGATGCCCTCTATAAGCAGCCGGCCGTTATAGCGGGAGAAGCGGGCAACAAAGTCTGCGAGGTCGGCATCAGCAGCCTTTTTGCCGATGAAGTCGGCAACGTCGATGGTGAAGAAGTCACTCGGCTCGATAAAGGCATCGACATTGGTCAAATTGATATGATCGGCATCGACATGGTATGGAATGTCGTCGCCTGCCGCCCGGACAGCCGCGTCCGCCTCGCGCCGGACATCGGCCGGGACGGTACCGACAATGCCGTGTTCGCGCTGCGACTTGTTCCAGACGATGGCAAGTTCGACGCCCGCCGCCTTGGCCATGGTAATGGCCTCAAGTTGGGCCGATCCCTGCAGGCCGAAGCGGTCGCCGGTACCGAAGGAGTATTTAGCAAGTTTCATAGGTGTTCTCCCTCTGACAGTATCATTATTTAACGGCTGTAGGCGGTTGAGGTGGTGGCCCCACCGCTGCCGGTCCAGTCGGTATGGAAAAATTCGCCGCGCGGCCGGTCAATCCGCTCATAGGTATGGGCACCGAAGTAGTCGCGCTGGGCCTGGAGCAGGTTGGCGGGCAGTCGTTCGGTGCGCAAACCATCGTAGTAGGCCAGAGCCGCCGAGAGACAAGGAGCGGCGATGCCTTGGCCGGCAGCCAAACCGACGATGGCACGCAGATCGGCCTGGGCCACATTCACCTCGCTGGTAAACGACGGGGCGAGAAGCAGGTTGGCAAGTTCCGGCAGGGCTTTATAGGCGGCGGCGATCCTGTCAAGAAAGACCGAGCGAATAATACAGCCGCCACGCCAGATTCGGGCCACAGCGGCAAAGTCGAGATTCCAGCCATGAGCCAGCGATGCCTCCCGTAAGAGAGTGAATCCCTGGGTGTAGGAAATGATCTTGGCGCAGTAGAGGGCGCGTTCCAGGGAGCGGAGGATTTCGTCACTTTTACCGGTAAAGGCCTTGGTGGGACCGGCGAGGATGGTGGCCGCCTGGCCACGCATATCCTTTTGCGCCGAGATGCAGCGGGCGAATACCGACTCGCTGATCAGCGACAGCACCACGCCGTGATCAAGTGCTGCGCCCACTGTCCATTTGCCGGTGCCCTTTTGACCGGCGGTATCGAGGATCAGATCAACGGTCGCCTGGCCATCCTTCTCACGGTGACCGAAGATATCTGCGGTGATCTCAATGAGGTAACTTTGCAGATCGCCTTCATTCCAGCGGGTAAATACCCGGTGTATTGCCTCCGGAGTCAGATCGAGGAGTTCCCTCATAATCTGGTAGGCCTCAGAGATCAATTGCATGTCGCCGTATTCGATGCCGTTGTGGACCATCTTGACGAAGTGACCGGCGCCGTTTCCACCCATCCAGGCGCAGCAGGGTTCTTTGTCTTTTGCCTTGGCGGAGATGGCGGTAAAGATCTTTTCTATCAGGGGCCAGGCGGCAACTGAACCGCCCGGCATGATCGATGGGCCCTTGAGTGCCCCTTCCTCGCCGCCGGACACCCCGGTGCCGATGAACAGGAATCCCTTTGCCTCAAGAGTTGCGGCGCGGCGGATGGTATCATGATAGTGAGAGTTGCCGCCATCGATGACGATATCACCTTTTTCGAGGTGGGGCAGGATCCGGCCGATGAATTGATCTACAGCCTCTCCGGCTTTGAGCATCATCATTACCTTGCGCGGCCGCTCAAGGGCAGCGACGAAGTCTTGCACCGAAAGAAAACCGCTGATCGACTTGCCCTTTGCTCGACCGGTGAGAAAGGCGTTGGTCTTGGCGGTGGTCCGATTATAGACGGCAACCGAAAAGCCCTTGTCGGCCATATTGAGCACCAGGTTTTCCCCCATGACAGCAAGACCTGCGACCCCTATCTGCTTCATTGTCTCCATCATTTGCCCCCTTGCAACTGTTTCAGCCAGGCAACGATCTGCACGGCAAGCTCCTCCGGGCGGGGGCCGATATGGAGGGTAAGCCCATCCTTCGGCTCTTCCATGGTGGCAAGCTGGCTGGTCAGCAGGTCTTTGTTCATATACTGGTGACTTCTGCCCTCTATTCGCGTTTGCAGCAGATCGAAATCACCTTTCAGGTAGACCGAGACCACTTGTCGGTCATTGACCCCGAGCAGGTCGCGGTATTTTTTTTTCAAGGCCGAGCAGGCCAGCACCAGATTTTCTTCGGCCGCCATTCTCTTGTCTATCCGTTTTTTCAACGTCGTTAGCCAGCCCAGCCGGTCCTGGTCGTCAAGAGGAATGCCGGCTCGCATTTTGTCTACGTTTTCTTTAGGATGAAAGTCGTCGGCGTCGTCGAAGGGCCAGCCAAGTTGTGCTGCCAGGAGCTTGCCGACGGTTGTTTTGCCGCAGCCCATTGGGCCGATAAGGACGATGACCATGGCCCTAGGCCTCCAGGGGGTGGATGCCGAAATAGTTCGTTGCATTGTCGAAGCAGATATCTCGGATAGTTTCGCCGATCAGTTGAAAATCGTGGGGCAACTCGCCTCTTTCCATGTCACTTCCAAAAAGGTTGCACAGCACCCGGCGGAAATATTCGTGTCGCGGAAAAGAGAGGAAGCTGCGCGAGTCGGTCAGCATGCCGACGAAGCGGGAAAGAAGACCCATGTTGGACAGCGCGTCTATCTGACGTTCCATGCCGTCTTTCTGGTCGTTGAACCACCAGCCTGAGCCGAACTGTATCTTGCCTGGAATTCGGCCATCCTGGAAGTTGCCGATGGTGGTGGCAATCATCTCGTTGTCTCGGGGATTGAGAACGTAGAGAATGGTTTTTGCGAGCCTGTCATTGGTATCTAAGCGATCGAGCAGCCGGCCTAAAGAGCGGCCCATGGCGAAATCACCAATGGAGTCGTAGCCGGTATCCGGGCCGAGGCTTTGAAATGCCCTGGAATTCTGGTTACGCAGGGCGCCTAGGTGAAACTGCTGGGTCCAGCCGCGGTCGTGGTCCATCAAGGCGAACTCTACCAGCATTGCCGATTTGAAGGCGCGGGATTCGTCTGTGCCGAGCAACTTGCCGGTGCGAACCTTGGCAAAAATCGCCATCACTTGAGACTCGGTGTAGTCATCGGCATAGGGTTCTTCTATACCGTGATCGGAAATCCGACAGCCCGAAGAGTGGAAGAAGGCATGACGGGCGGTCAGGCATGCCAGAAATTGATGGTAGTTGCCGATATCCTGGTGGCAGGTCTCAGCCAGACGATCCACCCACATGTTGAAAGCGGTCGGATCTTCAACCGCCATCGCCCGGTCGGGTCGGAAGGTCGGCAGGACCTTCACCCGAAAAGAGGGGTCGTCTGCCAACCTTTGGTGATGCTCCAGATTGTCCAGGGGATCGTCGGTGGTGCAGATTATCTTGACGCGCATCTTTTGCAGCAGGCTGCGGGTGGAAAAATCGTCCTGTTGCAACATCTCCGAACACTTCAAATATATGTCGTCAGCCGTTGCGGGCGAAAGCAGCGAGCCGGTAATGCCAAAGAGATTTTTCAACTCCAGGTGGGTCCAGTGATACAGTGGGTTGCGAAGAGTCTTTGGTACGGTCGCTGCCCAAGCCCGGAACTTGGCGTGACTGGAGGCCGCCCCGGTGATGGAGTATTCATCCACGCCGTTTGCCCGCATTGCCCGCCATTTGTAATGGTCGCCGTGCAACCAGGCGGCAGTGAGGTTCGCGAATTTTTTGTTTTCGGCGATCTCTGCCACAGGCAGGTGGCAGTGATAGTCGAAGATCGGCATTGCCGCGGCATATTGGTGGTACAGCCGTTCGGCGGCCTTGGTCTCAAGGAGAAAGTTGTCATCCAGAAAAGTTTTCATTGTTGACTCCCGAGCAGTGGGTTTTTAAGGCGATGGAGGATTTCACCCGCTTTCTCGACAAAAAGGATACCCTCGTCCTCCTTGTTGCGGTAGTCGTCTGGGTTTATGACCTTAGGGTCGAGGTAGCCGAGATTGATTTTTTTGCAGGTTTCTTCAGGTATTGCTGAGGCGAGGATCACTTCGATGCGCGGTTTTTCGATGCCACCCTCCATCGAGCCGAGTCCCCGGACGTGGGTGGAATGGGCCAGCACGCCGCGCGGGATATCGGTAAAGCGGCCTGGGTCGGCAAGAAAATAATCGCGGACATGGTAGCCGATCTTCTCCATGTAGGTGCCCCAGGTGCGTGAGACCTCGATGATATGCGGTGCGTAGATAATAAGCCTGCCGCCATCGGCCACCACCTGTTCGAGCTTGTACATGACTTTGCCGCCTGTCCAGATCTCGTCGTACATCGGCGGGCAGATGCCGAACACGGTATGGTAGGGTTTTTCCTTCACCACAACATGGACCTTCTCCGACAGATCGGCGGCCTGTGACCAGGCCTCGCGGCAATTGCCACCAAAGAGGCCGTATAATTCCGTTGCCGATTTGACGACCATGGCCAGGCAGTGCACCGGCGTCTCGACAAAGCGCATAGCCCGGTTGATGACCTCCCGCACCGGCGTGTGTTTGATGCCGATGGTTCCCGGACAGGTGACCACCGCCCCCAGCCAGTGAAAGGCGTGGAGAAACTCACCGCCGGAGATACCGGGAAAGAGATATTTGGCACCGCCCGAGTAGCCCACCACTTCGTGCGGGAATACTGGGCCGAGAATGAGGATCAAATCATAATCGAAGATCGCCCGGTTGATATCCACCGGCACCCGTTCACTCAGTTTGCCGCCGGATAGCTCTTCGATTTCTTCCTTTTCGATCCAGCCGATGCGGGCCAGAGTGTCCGGCAGGTCCCAGCGATGGTTGAGAAAGCGACTGCCCGCCCAGAATTCGTTTCTTTCATTTTCTGAGATGCCGTAGAGGGCTAGTATCCGTGCCTCGGAAAGCGGGGTATGGGTGCCGAGAGCAACCATGAAATCGAGGCGAGCAGCCGCTTTACCCATCAGGTCACCGAGGCAGCGGATCATGAGAGGCAGGGGGCAGGTGCGGGTGGTGTCCGGGGTGAGGACCAGGACCTTCTTTTCGGTAAAGAGTCTGGCCGGAGTTGAGCGGGCAATGACTTCGCGGATCTCATTTTCGAGAAGGGCCTGATTCGGTGCGTCAATGCCGTGTGTCACGCGTTTCTCCCCTCAAATATTATGTGCCAGATACCCGCCATCTACCGGGATCGATACCCCGGTGATAAAACCCGAGGCCCTGGCGCTGGCAAGAAAGACTGTGGCTCCGGCCAGTTCCGCGACATCGCCGAAGCGGCCAAAGGGAGTGTGGTGCAACACCGCTTTGCCGCGTTCGGTATAGTCGCCGGTTTTGGCGTCGATCAGCAGGCTTTTATTCTGTTTGCCGATGAAAAAGCCGGGGGCGATGGCGTTGACCCGAATGCCGTAAGGAGCAAACTCGTTGGCGGCGGCCATGGTCAGATTGAGGGTCGCTGCCTTGGCGGCGTCGTAGGCCCAGACCCCTGATAACGGGTTGTAGGAGGCCATCGAGGTGAGGTTGATAATGCTGCCCTTGATGTTATCGGCAATCCATTTTTTGCAGAAAACCTTGGTGGGGATAACGAGGCCTGCGGTCAGGTTGAGGTCGAGGACTTCTCGGAAGGTGTTGATGTCGATATCTACAAACTTGCTCTTGCCCCGGTTACCGCCGACACCGTTGACAAGAATTAAAGGGGCCGAGAAACGCTTCGCCGCCGCATCGAAGACTGCGGCCATTGCCGACTCGTCGCTGCAGTCAACACTCATGCCATGCACTCGCCCGGCAAGCTCCGGCTCATTTTCATACCGGGTTTGAAAAGTCTCAATGGATTCATTGGTCCGGCTGAGGACGACGACGTTTGCCCCGGCGCGCAGCAGGGCGTCGGACATCACCGTGCCTATGGCGCCGGCCCCACCTGCTACCACCGCGGTTTTACCGCTAAGATTAAAAAGATCTTCAACGTAGGTCATAGGGTCTCCCGTTACCTTTCTCTTTATAAGGATATCAATGAAGAGATTTTTAACGAAGAAAATGGTGCTTGTCAAGCACATTATTTACTCAGTAAAGTAACTTGTTGTAAAATATCTCCATAATTCAAATGTATGTATATTCGATATAAAAATGAAAAAATACTAATTTGATGTGGGGTATTTGAGAGTTTCTGTATTGACATGAAGAAACAATTGGTGCATTAATTCATTCATGCAATTAAACATTTGTCAACCAGTAGCCGGCAGGAATCGCTTTCTCTGGGCTGAGTTTGAACGGGATGAACATGTGGGGTAAAGAATGGCAGTAGCGAACCGGGAGCTGATGCGAGCGATTAATCGCTTTGCCATCTTTCATGCCATCCGCGATGCGGGAACGATTTCGCGGGTCGATCTGGCCAGGAGGACCGGACTCAGCCAGGCGACGGTCACAGGCATCACCGCTGAACTGCTCCGCGAAGGCATGCTTCTTGAGCAAGCAAGCGGCAAGTCGGATGGTGGGCGGCGGCCGGTTCCCCTTGCCCTTAATCCGGAAGGAGCCTATACCGTAGGCGTCCATCTGTCGGTTGATCACATCTGCGTGGTACTCATGGACCTCCAGGCCCGTATTCAGAAGACTCACACGCTGGCGCTGGAGCCGGGCAATTATGCCGCGGAAGGGGTGGTCGAGATCCTCATCGAAGCGGTGCAGACCTGCCTCTGGCAGGCCGATTTCACCAAAAAGCAGATTTCCGGGATCGGCGTGGCCATCCCAGGTCTTATCGATTCTCGAACAGGTTTCGTCCATTATGTACCTAATTATACATGGAACAATATCGGTCTGGCCGACCGGCTGCGCGAGCGGATGGGGGTGGCGGTGTATGTCGAAAACAGCGCCAATACCCTGGCCATTTTCGAGCAATGGTTCGGCATCGGCCGGGGCACCGATAATTTCCTGCTCATTACCACCGAACACGGCATAGGCGCCGGATTGGTGCTCGACGGCAAACTCTATCGTGGCGGTCGCGGCGTTGCTGGTGAATTCGGCCATACGGTGGTCGACCATAAAGGTCCGCTCTGTCGCTGTGGTCAAAAAGGCTGCCTGGAGGCGATCTGCGGTAACAATGCCATTCTCAGAGAAGCAAAGGAGCTTATCCGTCGCGGCCAGTGGAAGATGGACGGCAGCGAGCCGACCATCGAAGAAGTCCTGGCGGAGGCCAAAGGGGGTAATGCAGCTCTGAGGGCAATCTACCAACGGGCCGGTCAGACCCTTGGAATTGGTGTCGGCAATCTTTGCAAACTCTTCGATCCGGAAAAGATCATCATAACCGGAAAAGGGGTTTTGGCCGGAGAACTGCTCTTTGGTCCGATGCGTGAGACCCTGCCGCCGGATATTTCCTTTGCCCGGGATGCCCGGATCAGGCTGCATATTCAGGAGTGGCAGTCGACCCTGTATGCCAGGGGGGCCGGTGCCCTGGTTTTGCAGGAGGTTTATCAGAGCCCGGCAAATCGGGTGGTGCCGATAATTTAGAGCTTGTCAATCTATTGCAACGGAGAACATCATGGCATTTTTTATGGAAAAAAATATAGACAAGGAGATCATCGGATCAGGGCGCAAACGCTATCTCTGTCATACCGACAGTCTTATGCTGGTGATTATCGACTTTGATGATGGTCCAAGCGCGGCCCCGGATCCACCCCACTCTCACCCCCATGAGCAGATAAGCTATGTGGCGGCGGGAGAACTGATCGTCCATATCGGTGACGAGGTAACGGAACTTAAACAGGGTGACATCTTTGCTGTTCCGCCGAATGTTCCCCATACCATTCAACTTCTCAGCAACCACGTCCGTCTGGTAGACACCTTTACCCCGCTGAGAGAAGATTTTCTCAAGTAATAGCCCAATGCAAAGGAGAATTGCCATGGAAGTGAGACATCCGGTGCACCCGGAACATATGATGATGTTTGATACCGAGGAGCTGCGCCACCACTTTCTGGTGGAGGGTCTCTTTATCCCGAGCCAGTCGAAGCTCGTCTATTGTTTTTACGACCGGCTGATTGTCGGTGGGGTCTGCCCGGTGGGGCCGGTGAGTCTTACTGTCGACCCGAAGGTGATAGGCGCAGAGTTCCTCCTTGAGCGTCGGGAATTGGGTGTCATCAATATCGGCCATTCCGGCCGGGTGGTGGCTGACGGAAAAGCCTTTGAACTTGCTCGTGGCGAAGGGTTGTATGTCGGATTGGGGACACGGGATCTGCGCTTTGAAAGCCTTGATGTCGCCAGGCCCGCCAAATTTTACCTCAACAGCGCCCCGGCCCATGCCCAGCTGCCGACGGTGAAAATTGCCTTAGCTGATGCCGAGCCGGTGGTCATGGGTGAAGCCGCTACAAGTAACAGGCGGACCATCCGTAAATACATCCATCCGGGCGGGGTAAAGAGTTGCCAGCTGGTGATGGGTATGACCACGCTCGACACCGGATCGGTGTGGAATACCATGCCGGTCCACACTCATCAGCGGCGCATGGAGGCATATCTCTATTTCGATATGCCGACGGATACGGTGGTCTTTCACCTTATGGGTGAACCGGAAGAAACCAGGCATCTGGTGGTGCGGGATGGTGAAGTGGTGCTGTCGCCCTCCTGGTCCATCCATTCCGGGGCCGGGACGGCCAATTATACCTTTATCTGGGGCATGGCCGGTGAGAATCAGAATTTCAGTGACATGGACCATGTACCTATGGCTCGGTTGCGGTAATTTTGGGGTCTTATTTTCAATAATCACAGGGTTTCGGCACAGTGCCGGAACAAGGGTGAATTTATGATACTCGATGCATTCAATCTTCGCGGCAAGGTGGCCATCGTTACCGGCTGCGGCACCGGTCTTGGCCGGGGCATGGCGGTGGGGCTGGCCGAGGCCGGTGCCGATATCGCCGGGGTCTATAACAGCAGCGAGCCGGACTACGCTGCCGAGATAGTGAAGATGGGGCGGAGATTTCTCGGTATTAACGCTAACCTCGCCGACCTTGACCAGATCGAGCCGTTGGTCGAGCAGACGGTAGAGGCCTTTGGCCAGGTCGATATCCTCATCAACAACGCCGGGATCATCAGGCGTCAGCCGGCACTGGAATTTACCAGGGAGAATTGGGATGCGGTGGTGAACCTCAACCTGCGATCCCTCTTTTTCCTTGCCCAGGCGGTGGCCAAACGCTTCGTTGCCCAGAAGACTGGTGGCAAGATCATCAATATCGCCTCGATGCTGTCCTTTCAGGGTGGCATCCTGGTGCCGTCGTACACCGCCAGTAAAAGTGGAGTCATGGGCCTTACCCGCGAACTGGCCTGTGAATGGGCATCCCAGAACATCAATGTCAACGCCATCGCTCCTGGTTATATGGCGACGGAGAATACCCGTGCCCTGCAACAGGACCCGGTACGCAGCGTCGACATCATGAAGCGTATTCCTGCCGCCCGTTGGGGGCAGCCGAGTGATCTGGCCGGGGCAGCGGTTTTTCTCGCATCCGATGCGGCGGCCTATATCCATGGTTTCACCCTCGCCGTCGACGGCGGCTGGTTGGCCAGGTAAATCATTGAGCAGGAGGATGTTATGAACAGTAATCCGGTTTTGGCCCTTCTCGGCAGACGGCTGCGCCTGGCGGTGATCGGCGGTGGACCGGGCTCTTTCATCGGCCCCATGCACCGACTGGCCGCTCGGTTGGATGACTGCTATGATCTGGTGGCTGGTGTTCTCTCTTCCGATCCCGAACGGGCTATCAGTCGCGCTGGGGAAATAGGCCTTGCGCCGGGGCGGGGTTACGCCTCGGTTGCCGAGATGCTCGAGATGGAAAAGGGGAGACCGGATGGTGCGGAGGTGGTGGCGATCATGACCCCCAACGACAGCCATTTTACCTACGCCATGGCAGCCCTTGACTATGGCTTTCATCTCATCTGCGACAAACCGATGACCAACAGTCTCTCTGAAGCAAGAAAGCTGCATGCACGAGTTATCGAAGAGGGGACGATCTTTTGTCTCACCCATAACTACACCGGCTACCCCATGGCCCGACAGGCTCGGGCGATGGTGGCGGCAGGCGAGTTGGGGACGATTCGTCTGGTCCAGGTTGAATACGTCCAGGGCAACCGGGCGGACGGCAGCATGCCCGATCCGGTTACCGGACCACGGTCGTGGAAAAATATTCGGGAAAAAAGCGGGCCGTCTCTGGTACTTGGCGATATCGGTAGTCATGCCCATAACCTGCTGCGTTTTATTGCCGGTCTTGAGGTCGTAGAGCTTTGTGCCGAACGGGGGGCGATTGTTCCCGGTCGTCAGGTCGACGATTTTGCCGGGGCGCTCTTGCGTCTTGAAAATGGTGCGCGTGGCAGTTACTGGGTAACCCAGGCGGCAGCCGGCATGGGCAATGGTCTGCAGATTCGGGTGAGCGGGACGAAGGCAACCATTGAGTGGCGGCAGGAGACGCCGCAATTCCTCACCTTCCGACCTCTGGTTCAGACTGGTTTGCCGATAGAGACCAGAGTCGCCAATGGACCTGGTACTCTGCCTCTTGCCGCCCGGTCATGTCGAGTGGTCGCCGGTCATCCCGAGGGTTTTCCGGAAGGTTTTGCCAACCTCTACAAGGACGCCGCCGAGGTTATCGCCTCGCGCCTTGCCGGGGTTGATCCCGATCCTCTGGTCCTGCATTTCCCCACATCCGCAGACGGGCTGGCCGGGGCGCTTTTTATCGATGCAATTATCCGTTCAAGTGACGGTGATGGTTGGGTGCAGGTACATCCTGAATAGGGAGAGGAAAATAATCCGTGCCATGTTGGCCATCAAGCCGATTACCGAAGAGGTGGTGGACAGGGGATCCACCAAGAAAGAAATGGTGGTGATTTTTTGGGACCAAGGGGGGCAGGTTTTTCCTGCACCCCCTGGTTGAGGGCTATTTTTTTGGAGTAATTTTTTTATTTCCGTTCTCTTCTCCCTTTTCTTTGGTAAGAAAATTCGAACCCTTGGCTATTGACACATCCATATTTCCTTCAAAAACAACTCTGATAGTTCCACAGCTATGTACTGAAATAATTTCCCCGACTCCCCATTCTGCCTTCTTGTTGTGTCTAACGTTTTCACCCTTATGTAACAGCGCTGCCATTGGAACCTCCACAGGAATAAATTTTTACGTGCAATCAATACAATAAGTATTAACCTGATTTAATCTCGTATTGTTTGAAAAATAAGCAAAAGAGAGAAAATCTCGCCTGAATCATTCTGTTGTTTTCGACACAACCCTTGTTTTCTTGAACGAATACTTTTCTGCGAAAAGCACTTCTCCCGATTATCGGGTTTAGGGAATGAGGACCGAACTGCCGCTGGTCTTTCGTGCTTCCAGGTCCTGGTGCGCCTTTGCGGCATCCTGCAGAGCATACTCCTGCATGATCCGTACTTTCACCGCCCCGGTGGTGATGACGTCAAAGAGATCTTCGGCATGGGCAACAAGGTCTTCGCGCATGGCCGTATAGTGCATCAGGCTGGGCCGGGTCAAAAAGAGTGAGCCCTTCTGGGCGAGAAGGCCGATGTTGAATGGTTCCAGCGGTCCGGATGACTGACCAAAGGACACTAAGGTTCCCAACGGTCGCAGGCAATCAAGGGATTTCATGAAAGTCGACAATCCGATGGAGTCGTAAACTACGTCGACTCCCAGGCCTTTGGTGATTTCTTTGACTTTAAGGGCGAAGTCTTCCTGTCCATAGAGAATGGTGTGGGTGCAGCCGTTTTCCTTGGCGAGACGAGCTTTTTCGGCGCTACCGACCGTGCCGATACTGGTGGCGCCGAGGTGTTTTGCCCATTGACAGACGAGAGATCCGACGCCGCCGGCGGCGGCATGAATGAGAATGGTAGTACCGGGGCTGACATTAAAGCAGCCTTTCAGTAGATAGCGCGCCGTCATGCCCTGCAACATAATGCCAGCGGCATCCCTGGTGGTGATGGTCTCCGGCAGTTTGACCAGGCGGTGCGCCGGGATACAGCGAACTTCAGCGTAGGCCCCCGGCGGCACGCCGGCATAGGCCACCCTGTCGCCTTTTTTGAACTCGCCGACCCCTTCGCCTACCACATCCACTCTGCCGGCTCCTTCAAGTCCGGGAATGGCTGGCAAGGACGGCAGGGGATAGAGGCCGGTACGCTGATAAACGTCAATAAAATTAAGGCCGATAGCCTCGTGGATCAGTCGAACTTCTCCCGGACCAGGGCTTCCTGGATCATAGCTTTCCCAGGATAGAACCTCCGGGCCACCGGTTGAGTGTATTCTGATTGCATGTGGCATAGAACCTCCTTGCGTAAAGTTTTCGGAAATTGCAATGGGTTAGGTCATGGGGAAAGAGCATGGCATAGGTTTGCCGATGCTGCTCAGCAGCATCGTTTAGTAACTGCGGTCGGATGCCGACAAGAGCTGTAACAATAGCCATGAAATGGTTCAGATACAATGGCTATGACATTTTTTGGGCCATTGTTGGCTCTGACGCCATACATGCTACCAAATGGTAACGATGGGGCAGGGGGTGTTACCTCTTGGTAGCACTGGCCATCAACAATTTGCAATTTCCTCTTGAAAGAGCACTACTTGCTTTCTGGAACAAAACTTGCTTTAGCCCAATGAATAGATTTGTTCAGAGTGAGGGTTTTGACCAAACAATTAAAGGAGGAATAAATGAAGACATCGAAGAAGCTGTTGCGTTGCACCCTGGTGACCATAGCCTCGCTCACCCTGCTAAGCTCGCCGATTCATGCTGGCGCCGCTGATCAGAAAGGTGATATCAAGAATCCGGTGGTCAAGGAAAAAGGCGTTGAAGCAAAAAACGAGGAATGGGCCAAGCATTACCCCCGCCAGTATAACTCGTGGAAAGAGACCAGTAAGAGCGAAAGCCTTGATGATATGTTGAAGAAGAAGCCCCAATTGCCGGTGCTCTGGGCCGGTTACGGTTTTGCCAAGGACTATAACGCCCCGCGCGGCCACTTCTATGCCATTCAGGATAATGTCAATACCCTGCGAACAGGTGCCCCGGTCAGCCCCATAACCGGTCCCATGCCGACCGCCTGCTGGACCTGTAAATCTCCAGATGTACCGCGGTTGATGCAGGAGGTAGGCGAGAAGGAATATTTCACGGGAAAATGGGCTAAATACGGCAGTGAGGTGGTCAATCCCATCGGCTGCGGCGATTGTCATGACAGTAAGACCGGTGAGCTGACCCTCACCCGCGATTATCTGAAGCGCGGTCTTGAGGCATCGGGTGTTGATGTCGCCAAACTCAATAAGGACGACATGCGCTCACTGGTCTGTGCCCAGTGCCACTCCGAATACTATTTCAAAAAGAGCGAGGAGACCGACTCAAAGGGTGAAAAGAAGGTTGCCATGACTGTCATCTTCCCCTGGGATAACGGCTTTAAAGGCGAGGATGTTGAGGCGTATTATGACGCGCTGAATTTCTCCGACTGGACCCACGCCATCAGCAAGGCGCCGATGCTCAAGGCCCAGCATCCCGACTATGAAGTGTTTGTCGGCGGGGTCCACGGCCGCCGTGGTCTTTCTTGTGCCGATTGTCATATGCCGACCAAAAAAGATGGCGATGCCGTCTTCACCGAGCACAAGGTTGGCAGCCCTCTGGACAATATTGAAAATACCTGCCTGACTTGCCACAGCGAGAGCGAAAAGGAATTCAAGGATCACCTGGCCATCAAGCTGCAGCGCAAGGAAGAATTGATGGATCTCGCTATGAACGGCCTGGCGAGGGCGCATCTTGAGGCCGGCAAGGCTTGGGAAGTCGGTGCCACTGCCGAAGAGATGAAAGACATCCTGCAGGATATCCGTCATGGCCAATGGCGTTGGGACTATTCGATCGCCGGCCATGGCGCATTCTTCCATAATCCCGAAGAGGTCTTGCGGCTGCTCGCACAGGCGGGTGACAAGGCCCAGCAGGCGCGGGTGAAACTGGCGGCGGTTCTGGCCAAACATGGGGTGATCGGCTATCAGGTTCCCGACTTCTCAACAAAAGAGAAGGCTCAAGCCCTGGCCGGTATCAACATGGAGAAGGAGGTCGCCGAAAAGCTGGCGTTCAAAGCCGCTCTCGTCCAGGAATGGAACAAGGAGGCGGTTGCTAAAGGCCGACTTAATATGGATTCTCGTAAGGGGATGAGCGACCGTAGCTCGTACTCCAAGTAAGTTTCGATTTCCCCTTTCCCATCTCCACCCATCCGGCGGACCGTCCTGAATGGTCCGCCGGATGGGTGGGTGAGACAGAGAATGAGAACAGAAAAAAAACTTGAGAAAACCAAGGAGAAATGATAGCCATTAATTTAATGGTTTATAAAAAACCCTTGGGTGGAATGTGAATAAAGAGGACTGCAAAGATTGCCTTGAGCGCCGCCAGCTGGAATTGACACAGCGCATCGGGCGAGTCGGTTACTGGGAATACGACCCCACACTCAAGTCGATGTTTTCGTCGCAGTCGTCGATGGATCTCCTGGCTGCGATTACCGGTCGTACTCGTGGTGGCTATCAATCGCTCATCGACGCATTGCCTGAGATCGAGCGCAAACGTTTCCATGCGGCCCTTGATAAGGCTGTTTCCCGGCATCTTACACTGCATATCGAGCTCAGACTAACGGGTGCTAATGGGCACCAGCATATCGTAGTCCGTGGCGCCCCAATTGATGATGATGTTTCACGGCGGTTCGCCGGAACCTTCCATGACATTTCGCAGCAAAAGCGAACTGAAGAAGAACTTGAAAAGGTCATTACTCAACTCCAAGCCCTGCTCGATGCATTGCCACAGGGCGTCAGCGTCATCGACAATAATCTACAGCTGATACTGTGGAACAGACGGTTTTATGAAATCCTCGATTTTCCGCAAAGCATGGTTTATCGCTATGCCCGGTTTGAGGACTTCATCCGACACAATGCCATGCGCGGCGAATACGGCCCAGGAGATCCAGAGGAGCAGGTGCGCACAATTGTAGACTTGGCGAGCAAATTCCAGCCGCATCACTTCGAGCGTAACATGACTGGCGGACGTACCCTTCTTGTGGAAGGGTATCCTTTCAACTTTGGCGGCGAAATTTCCGGGTTTGTGACAACCTATACCGACATCACCGACCACAAGCTTACCGAGGATTTGCTTATACGCCAGCGCGATATCATGAAGACTGTTATCGATAATTTTCCCGGCGCGATTTCTCTGTTCGATGCAGACCTCAGGATGGCAGCCTGCAATGAGCAGTTCAAGGAATTGCTTGAATTACCGAATGAGCTTTTCGAAAAGAATGATACCTATTTTGAAGACCTCATTCGATTTAATGTCGGTAGGGGAGAATACGGACCTGGAAATCCCGAGGAACAGATCGCTGCCATCATTGCCCGCGCCCGTGATTTTCAGGAGCACAGGATCGAGCGCTCGCGACCCAACGGACGGTGGCTCGAAATTCGTGGTACGCCTATACCAAGTGGTGGCTTTGTAACCAGTTACATCGACATCACCGAGCGTAAGAAGGCCGAGGAAAGGATCCAGACTCTTGCTCTCCATGACACACTTACAGGTTTACCCAACCGCCTTAATGTTAACGATCAGATGGAACAGGCGTTGGAGTTGGCTGCCGAAAATGACAAGCGGTTTGCGCTTCTGTTTCTGGACCTCGACGGTTTCAAGAAGATCAACGATACTTTTGGCCATGATATCGGCGATGAACTGTTAATCCATGTGGCCAAGCAGCTCAAAGAGGCTGTGCGAAAGACCGATGTGGTGGCGCGTCTTGGGGGTGACGAGTTCATCGTCCTCCTTCATGACATTGACGGCGTAACCAGTGTTTCCGCAATCGCCGACAAAATCGTGAGCCGTCTCACGGAGGGTTGCACACTTAATGGGATTGAAGTGAAGACCGGTGCTTCGATCGGAATCGCCCTCTATCCCGACCATGGTTTGTCGCGTGAGGATTTGCTCAAAGCTGCCGATCATGCGATGTATTCGGCCAAGTCCAAAGGTAAAAGCGGCTACGAGTTCAGTGGTACATGACCGTAATAATTGTTCGGCAATGGACTCCATCTGACAATTGAACGATGTGCCGGGTGTTTTCGGTCGCCATCTCCCCAGATGATCACCTGCTTTGCCCGAAGTTATTCTACGTTCCTCTTGTGAGCATATCAGTAGACATGTCTCGCTGGAGTTCTGTTGCTCTTTTGAGAGGTGTTCTTTGGTAAGCTACAGTCTTCATTTGCTCCATTTCTGAACTATTCTAGTGAAATACGACATTCCACCCTCTAAGGAATTATGTAACTTGCAATTTTGCTTAAATGGTTGAGATTGCCAATGGTATCTTCTCAACATCATACCAGTTAGTCAGTATTGCTTGATGACCCAAGGGATAGCACTGCATCTTTGACGCTCACATCCTGTTATCTGTTACCTGAAAGTACCACTGCATTATCAACTGTAAAACCACCATCAAACCCAGAAAGGTCCTTGATGGTTTCCGATAGATCCGCATCACTTATCTTTTTTTTGGCAGCATCAGGATGAGCGAGCAGAGTCAGAATCATACGGCCAGAATAAAACATCACCTTGTCGGCATTAAAAACCGTAAAGTCATCAGGGATAAAATCAAAATTGCCGCGTTTCATGAAAAACCCTTCATCTTTTGACCAGTTATTTCTTTTTAGGCAAAACTATAGTCAGCACTCCATCCTTATACTCGGTTTTCATGAGCGAGGAGTCAACCAAGCCTGGAAGCTGCATAGTTCTTTGAAAAGTACCCGTACTTCTTTCCATTCTCAAGATGCCATCACTTTTTTTTGGGTCTTCTGAACGCTGTGTTTGGGGTTTAACTGTCAGAATGGTACCTTTAATTAACTTTAATTTCGGCCTGCTCCGAACCGGGAATATTCATCTTTACAATGTACCTGTCGCCTTCTTCAAGCAGGTCGTTTTGCGGCACTAAACTGTCTATTCTCTCTTCATCAAAAAAGGGACTGCGCCTGAAGCGATTGTATGAGTCATCAAACATCCGTTCCATTTTTTCTCTCTTGATTTGAAATTCCGTAAAAGGGTCCCAGGATTGCTGGTCAAAGCGTTTTAAAATATCTTCCTCGAGGCCAAGATTGTTTTCAAATTGCCTAGAAGTGCTGATCGAAACATCATGGTCGAACAAGTGGTAAAGTCTGACCAGAAAAACGCTTTGTACGGTTGCCACAACGAATAAAAGAACCACCAGCCCAATAAGTATTTTTCTGTTTTCAAATAGTTTCATTAAGTTATTCATACCGTGCCCTCCGCTTATTGCTTCTGAGAATAAATTCCTCCTTCTGCATGTAGTCTCGTATCGCCTCGGTACTTTTTTGGATATCGTCTTCAACATTTTTCACATCTCGATCCTGGATTCCGGCAACATCTTTCGGTGAATACTCATTTAACGCATTAAGCAGATAGGCCTGACGCTGACAGGATGGAAATTTCTGCAACACCTGATTAAAATGAAGGTTGCGATCCAGATCATCGAGCTGTTCCCACACATCAGTCTGGTCATAATCGGGCAACAATTCCGCAAGCGAAAGCTCTTCCTGGTATCCCAGCACCTCTTCAAGCCATTCCGGTTCGGCTGTGGAGTCGATATCGGCAAGAGGGAAGCGCTGATCCAACGAGATAAATCGGCTATCCTGTATAGCCTTGACAAGAATTTTGTGCAGGAGATTGATAAGCCATAATTCTAGTGACAGATCTTTCTTCTTTTTGTCGAAGTTCTCCCAGGCAAGCACGACCACGTCATCCACTATGTCAGCTGGTTCGACCTGCCCTGGACTGAGCACCCCCTCCAGTTCATGAATTTTTATTTCATTTCGGGCATGTCGTTCCAAAAAACCTAGCAGCGGCCTGATTGTCCTGAAAAACGATTCCTTTCTGTCGGCATTTTTATCCGAAACCAGCAATGGCTGGGCAGCAACCAGGTCATCAGAAATCTGCTGTCGGCGCTGCATCCGGACAAATTGGGCCGACTGTCTCTTATATTTCTGCGCTACGGTTACAAGCTTGTCGGCCAACCCATCAAGAGCCCCAAAGAGCAACTGATGAAAAAACTGAACGGCAAGTGTCCGGCCCGGCAGCAGCAACACCCCTCGCACTTCAAATTTCTCAATTTGCTCGGTCTGATGGAAAACAGCTAACCTGAGTCTTTTTGAGCTGGAAGGAATGGTTGCCAGCAGCCGCCCCAGACGCTGCTGTTTCTTCTCCCAATACGCCCTGCATTTTTCTTTTGTCGGCCCTGCGCAGCCTTCAAATATCCATTGCACTTGCATAAATGCCTCCCTATGGATTGGTTGTGTCTTCATGTGGGAAGACACAACCAATCCATCCTCTGCTTATCTGTTTAATTGATCTCCTCTTCTGTTCACCGAAAAAGCAGTTCGCCGTCTCGGACATCCACCGAAACGATATCTCCCGGCACATATTCTCCCGCCAGAACTTTTCTTGCCAGGGGCTGTTCCAGTTGATGACGAATCGCCCTTTTCAAAGGACGGGCACCGAAAACCGGATCAAACCCCGCTTCTGCCAGTAGATCCAGGGCGCTGCTGGATATTTCAAGTTTCAGGGCGCTTTCCTCTAGGCGGCTCTGAAACAGGTTGACCTGGATATCGGCAATGGCACGAAGCTGCTGTCTGCCGAGAGGATGGAAGACAACTATCTCGTCCAGCCGGTTGATAAATTCCGGACGGAAATGTTGGCCGACAATTTCCAGGACCGCACTTTTCATTTCCTCATAACGCTCGCTGCCCGCTTTCTCCTGAATAAGCTGCGAACCGAGATTTGAGGTCATAACCACCACCGTGTTGCGGAAATCGACGGTGCGACCATGGCCGTCGGTCAATCGTCCGTCATCGAGCACCTGGAGCAGGATATTAAAGACATCGGGATGGGCTTTTTCGATTTCATCAAGGAGTATGACCGAGTACGGTTTCCGGCGGACTGATTCCGTCAGGTAGCCGCCCTCCTCATAGCCGACATAGCCCGGAGGCGCGCCGATCAAACGGGCGACAGAGTGCTTCTCCATGAATTCCGACATATCTACCCGTACCATGGCGCCTTCGGTATCAAACAGAAACTCGGCTAGTGCCTTGCACAACTCCGTCTTTCCGACCCCGGTAGGCCCGAGGAAAAGGAAGGAACCATTGGGCCGATTGGGATCACTGAAACCAGCGCGGCTGTGTTGGATTGCGTTTGCCACAACGCGCACGGCCTCATCCTGGCCAACCACCCTTTGATGGAGAGCCTCTTCCATGTGCAGCAATTTCTCCCTTTCACCTTCCAGCAGTTTGGAAACAGGGATCCCGGTCCATTTCGCAACCACCTGGGCGATTTCCTCCTCCGTCACCTTGGTTTTCAAGAGACGCATTTCCTGATTTTCCACCTTGTTTGCCATTTCCAGCTGCTTTTCCAGATCAGGAATAGTGCCGTAGGTCAACTCGGACATCCGAGCAAGATCGCCTGCACGGCGGGCTGCGTCAAGTTCTACCCTGGCCCGGTCAAGAGCCTCTTTTATGTGGGTTGTGCCCTGGATAGAGGCCTTTTCCGCCTTCCAAACCTCTTCCAGGTCAGAGAACTCGCGTTCAAGACGGCTTATTTCCTCCTTAAGATCGGACAGCCGTTTTTTTGATGCACTGTCCTTCTCTTTTTTCATCGCCTCCTGTTCAATCTTGAGTTGGATGAGGCGCCTGTCGAGGCGGTCCATTTCTTCGGGCATGGAGTCGATTTCCATACGCAAATGCGACCCGGCCTCATCTATCAGATCGATAGCCTTGTCGGGCAACTGCCGGTCGGTAATATAACGATGAGACAGGGTGGCTGCGGCAACGATGGCCGGGTCAGTGATTTCAACACCATGGTGCAGCTCATACCGCTCTTTGAGTCCACGCAATATGGCAATGGTATCCTCCCGGGTCGGCTCGTCTACAAGCACCTTTTGAAACCGCCGTTCCAGGGCCGCGTCCTTTTCGATATATTTCCGGTACTCGTCAAGAGTTGTGGCACCGACGCAATGGAGTTCGCCTCGAGAAAGTGCGGGTTTCAACATGTTTCCTGCGTCCATAGCCCCTTCAGCTTTCCCTGCGCCAACCATGGTATGAAGCTCGTCAATAAAGAGGATGATTTGACCCTCCTGTTTACCCAGATCCGCCAAAACAGCCTTGAGTCGTTCCTCGAATTCACCGCGGAATTTGGCCCCGGCAATGAGTGATCCCAGGTCGAGGGAAAGCAATCGTTTTCCTTTCAGTCCTTCGGGCACTTCTTTGTTGACAATACGCTGGGCAAGGCCTTCAACAATTGCTGTTTTCCCAACCCCTGGTTCACCAATGAGGACCGGGTTGTTCTTGGTGCGACGTTGCAACACCTGGATCGTCCGGCGGATTTCTTCATCCCGGCCGATGACCGGATCAAGTTTCCCCTGTTCGGCTTTTTCGGTAAGATCGATGGTATATTTTTCCAGAGCCTGACGCTGTTCCTCGGCATTGGGATCATCAACCTTCTGACCGCCACGGAGGGCGTCAATAGCCTGCTCCACAGCGTTTTTTTCGCAACCGGCTTTTCGCAGCAGCTCACCAAGGTTCCCCTTGCTATCCAGTGCCGCAAGAACAAAAAGCTCGCTTGAGATAAACTGATCCTGATACTGCTGGGCCAGCTTGTCGGTGATGTTGAGAATTTTACCCAAATCATTGGACAGGTGGACCTCACCACCATTACCCTCCACCCTGGGCAGCCGGTCAATGGCCTCTCCGATTCCGGAACGGAGCTGATTGGTATCAGCACCGGCCTGAGCCAGCAACGGCCGCACTGTCCCTCCTTCCTGATTAAGCAATGCCATCATCAGATGGGTCGGCTCAATAAACTGATGATCTCTGCCGACCGCCAGGCTTTGCGCATCGGATAATGCCTGTTGAAATTTGCTAGTAAGCTTGTCTGTTCTCATGGATAACTCCCTTTATCTTTCTTTTCAGCACTACTCTTTTACTAGAAAAAAATAATTACTTACAGTTGCCTGTCAACAATAATTAAGTTACTTAAAAAATTATCAGCTATAAAGTAATTATCACAAAATCAGGCTAATTGATAAAAGGAAATTTGAATATCGAGGTGAGTCAAAGATGCCGAAAATTGATTGAGCGCCGGAAAACGGCGCTCAATCAATACTTCCGTTTTTTTAGAGGTGTGTCCGTTACGGTGTTAATTGAAAATTTTTAAAAACCTGTTCCGTGAGTTTATCAAAAAAGCCTGTGCCGGATTTACCATCTTTGGTTTTTTCCCTGATTGTATCCAGTTGTTCGTACATTGGCTTGAAGGCTTTTTTGTCACCATAGCCCAGAATTTCAGCTATTTTCAACTGAGTCTCTGTATTATCAAGGAAGGTCGCAAGCTTTTTATTGTCTTCTTCCTTGCGCTCTTTAGTTTCAGCCAGCTTCTCAGCTTCCTTCAGCATGGCTTTCGCTCTCATGACAGGAAGCGGAATGACCCCCTCGTTAATGACAACCAGGGTATTAAGAGCCGCCTGCAGAGCGGCCTTGGCTTCTTTGATTTTACCCTTGTCTATCAGGGGAACGATATCCTTGATAGCCTCAGGGTAGGTTGCCAGCGGGATATTCACTGATTCAATTACCATTTCACTGGCCAGACTGGCAACAAGAGGCCTTGCCAACTGGACCTCACCATCTTCCAAGTATTTTGTGGCCCGCTTAACCGTCGCTTCCAACGTTTCCGCATTGGCAAAAACATCAAACACCTTGACCTTAATATCTACGTTGGCTAAAGAAAGTTCAGGATCACGGGCAACAATAAGCGCCATTTTCCCGGTGGCCAGTTCGAGGTTCTTTATAGCCTCCTCGGTTTTACCTTCATCAAGGGCCTTCAATGCCTTTCTCGATTCTTCAATTGCGACGGTGGCTTGGGAAAGTATTTTTTTTCGCTGTTCGGCTACCTTCTCATCTGTTTTTGCATCAACAGCAGGCTGTACTTCCCGGGCTGATTTCGATTGTACTTCGGGCGTGGCAGTTTTCTCCTTGTCAGCGGCAAACATGGCGCTACCAGTCGCCAGAAACAATATCGAGAAGATGGTCACAATGGTTTTGACGATTATGCTTTTCATAGCACTCTCCTTTTCTCATTATGAATATTCTGATGTTGTTCTTTACCGTTAAATATCTTTATAATCACATGAGGTTTGCGAGCTTGACGCTATAGATGTCAGCGCTTCTTCCCTTATCTGATTTCAATCTTTTTCACATCGGGTTTCGGCAGGGCCTTACGCGACATCTTGATGGTCAGAACTCCTTTATTAAACGTAGCCTTAACATCATCCTGGTTAGCGTCTTCCGGCAAGGAAAGAACGCGCTGGAATGAACCGTAGGAACGTTCAATCCGGTAGTAGTTCTTGTCCTTTTCCTCCTTCTCCTGTTTCTTCTCCCCCTGTATGGTGATTACATTGCCGGATATTTCAACCTTAACATCCTTTTCGCTTACCCCTGGCACCTCAACGGTAATGGAGTATTCCTTGTCAGTCGCGCCAATATCCACCTGCGGTTTCAGCAGCCCTTCAGCGGTAAGTGGGGTGAAAAAATGAGAACGGAAAGGCGCAATTCCAAATCCTCGGAAAACATTTTCGAAAAGGCCATCAATTTCGCGGTGCAACTGAACTATCGGATTCCTCGCACTGCCCTGAGGATATTGAGCCACAGCATCGCTGCGCTGTACCGACACGTTTGCTCCGTTGTGCTCTTCTTCTTTTTTGAACCAGTATAGATTCTCTATCCCGACGCCCTGAGAATCGGCCGAAATTCTCAACTTGCGTTACATTTCATGAGAAAGAGACAGCCAAGGAGAATGAGAAAACCTCTGCTATTGCCTGAGTGAGTGGGTAGAAAGCAGGAACCGCCG
>JAHJLI010000083.1 GCA_018821785.1 Pseudomonadota bacterium | reverse complement strand
GCTGTTCAGCGTGTTATAATTGATTCATCCGGCCCAAGGATACTTTGATCTTTTGACAAAAGCACTCTCAATCCGGATGAACCTGAAAAAAGTGCCTCGGTTTCCTTGATTCGTGTGATGTCCTTTGACACCCCAAACAGGGCTGGCTTGTTATTCCAGGAACCTTGATATACGCGAGTTTCCACCTGAATTAATTGTCCGGATTTTGTAATCAGGGGAATAGGGCAGAAATCGGCAGTTCCAGCGAGCATCTCTCCCACGATCCTGCTCACCTCTGCCTGTTGCTCTTCCGGATGCATCATCAATACGTTGCGTCCAATAATCTCATTTTCTGTATATTCCAGTCTGCAGGTAACGGTATCGTTTACATTGATTATATTGCCTTGTTCATCCAGAACAAACAGGAAATCGTCGATGGCATTGAAAAAGATGCGGAAGTTGGCTTCGCTTTCCTTGAGTTTGTTTTCTATTTCTTTGCGCTCACTGACATCGATGAATGTTTCCAAAAGTTTGCTCTCGCCGTTAATTTGAATACGCCTCACGGATTTCTGAATGGAAAGATGGCTGCCGTCGGCTCTCAGTAAAATTCGGTCGGAGCTATCAATCTCCTGCCCCATGTCGGTGACCGGACAAAGGCCTGTCTCTGCCGGACAAAGGAAGCAATGACAAACATTACCAACAATCTGCGCTTCAGTACCTCCAAAAAGTTCCACACCTTTCCCGTTCACATGTTCAATGACATGTGTGGCAACATCGATAATCACAACACCGACGTTAATATTATGGAGTATAATACTTTGCAGAAAATCGCTTTCACGCAGTACACTGTTCACACTGAATTTCTCGCTTTCGTCGTGAAACATTAGCACCATACCTGTTGTACCCTCATTACCACTCCGGATCGGTGCGATATTTACACCTGATCTAAATGCTTCACCAAGATAGCACGCATAAGCCATAGCTTATCATACCTTATTTTTATCCTAACTTGATCGATTTAACAGCTTAGCATTGCGTCAATCCTAGCGTATCATTTCATTATTGTTGGCTCTGTTCGCATAAACTGTTGATTTGCCTTTTGAACTGCACTATACTGTTGTGCAGCAGGAGGCAGTATGGACAAAGACATTTTTCAAAATATTATCGCACTCATTGACGACCTTTCTGAGAAGCAACGTGACCTTGTTAGGAAGGCTCTTGATGGAGGTGATGACCTTGAAAGGCTTATCTCGATCATCGAGAATCCACTCGCAACAAAAAGAGAGTGCTTTTACTGCAAGTCTGAAAATGTAAAGAAGTGGGGAGTTTCGCATGGTCTGCAGCGTTTCCGTTGCTTTGACTGTGGGAAAACATTTAACGCTTTGACTGGAAGTCCGTTGGCCCGCCTTCGGAAAAAGAACCGTTGGATGGAGATGGCGCTGGCTCTGCGTGAGGGGTTGAGTGTTCGCAAGACATCCACGCAGTGTGAAGTTTCCGTTTCGACTGCTTTCAGATGGCGTCATCGATTTCTCAAGGCCGCCGCCGCTGATAAGCCCGTCAAACTTGATGGCATTGCGGAAGCCGATGAGACCTACATCCTTGAATCTTTCAAAGGACAACGCAAGCTTCCGCGTCCGGCCAGGAAGCGCGGTGGCAAGGCCAAGAAGAGAGGCCTTTCCCGTGAGCAAATCCCGGTTCTGATCGTCAGGGATCGTAATGGGGTGGTTATTGATGCCGTGTTGCGGGATCAATCGAAAGACTCCATCAAAAGTGTTCTTAGCGGAAAGCTTTGCAAAGACAACATCTTGTGTATTGATGGGGGAAAGGCTCTTTGGGGATTTGTCAACGAGGAGAATATCCCGTTCAAGCTTATCCCGCCAGGCAAGCATGTTCATGAAAAGAACCCCATTTTCCATATCCAGAACGTAAACGGCTACCACCAGCGTCTCAAGAGTTGGTTGGCAAGGTTCCACGGAGTTTCGACAAAATATCTGGCCAATTATCTTGGTTGGCGGAGGATATACGAGAAACCAAAAGCAATTCTCACTCAGACCGCCTGGATTCAGGTAGCTATGGGCATACCAAATCAACAACTAATGCGAACATAGCCATACGAAAAGAGGGAGCAGCCAAACGCTGCCCCCTCTTTTTTGGTTCATCTCCCAATTCCGGGAAAGACAGCTTTAATCTGAGACCTCTGCACAATAAAATCATACATTTTTCTATTTAGTCGACCCTGAAAAACCTGTTCCAGGTATTTGTGGAAGGCATCGTGAAGGACAAGGAACCGGAAACCGAAGAAGCCGCGTAACAATCATCCCGCCAGGGGCGGTGGTGTCAGGTGAATACTATCTCTGTACAGATGTGTCGACG
>JAHJLI010000082.1 GCA_018821785.1 Pseudomonadota bacterium | reverse complement strand
GGTTTTTTGTTGTTTTCGCGAACGATGTCACCAGCCTGTGCAATTAAGGCAGCGAGAGCGCCGCGAAAAGGAAGAATATTAAAATCAGCCATGATCCTGACCTATTCAGGAAGAAAAACGTCGCCGAACCCGGCCTTTTTGTCCAAAACCTTACCAGTGCCGCGCACAACGGTGGTAAGCGGGTCTTCATCAACGTGGACACAGATGTTGGTTTCGCGGGAGAGCAGAACATCGAGGCCCTTGAGCAAGGCGCCACCGCCTACCAGGAGCAGGCCGTTATCATGGATGTCGGCCACCAACTCCGGGGAGGTCTTTTCCAGGGCATTTTTCATAGTGTCCACGATTCGATTCAAGGGTTCGACCATGGCCAGCCTGATATTTTCATCCGTAGCCAGGACTTTGGTGGGGGAACCGTTGAGCATGCTCTTGCCGTAAACCTCCCGGGAAAGAGGCTCGGCCAGAGGGATGGCAGACCCGATTTCGATCTTGACCTCTTCTGCCATGTTTTCGCCGATCAGAAGTTGAAAATTCTCTTGAAAATAGCGTTGAATGGATTCGTTGAGGGCGTCGCCAGCAGTGCGAACGGACTCGGAAAAAGCGATATTGGACAAAGAGATCACGGCGACCTCGGCTGTGCCCCCGCCAATATCAAGCACCATGGAGCCAATTGGTTCCTTGACCGGAAGCCCGGCACCGATAGCCGCAGCCAGCGGTTCCACGATAAGCTTCACATCACGTGCCCCCCCCTGGAGACCCGATTCCCGCACGGCCCGTTTTTCCACCTGGGTGATGCCCATGGGAACACAGATGGTCAGCAAAGGACGGAGCAGCGAGAGCTTATGCACGGCCTTGCTTACAAACAGCGTGACCATCTGTCGGGTCGCTTCGTAATCAGCGATGACGCCATCACGAATGGGCCGAATGACCTTGATACGATCCGGCGCACGTCCCATGTAGGTTTTAGCCTCAGTGCCAACGGCGATGACAACATTGGTAAAGGTGTCCACAGCGACCACGGAAGGTTCATTGACTACGATCCCAACACCTGGAACAAACAGAAGCGTGTTGGCCGTCCCGAGATCCATCGCAAGGTTTTTGCCGCCGAGAAAATTCTTGAGCTTGTTGATCATGATGTGACACATTCCATAAGGTTTCAATCATCCATACGGCGCTGAAGAAAGAACGTGACACTTCTGTTATATGTGCGTTCCTCATCCGAGGTGAAATAACAGGCAGGAAGTTCGTTACGCTGCCGGTGGTAATGCAGACATTCGCAGCAAAGGCCGTGCTTATCACAGCTATAGGAACAGTTGCAATGTTGTTCGTTGATCTTGGCACGTGGGCACTGGTCTTTTTTGTTCATTTCTACTCCCTGAAGTACGTAAAAAAAATCTTATATCCAGCGCCAAATCCCTGTATAAATGTAGGTAAAAAAAACTCAATCTGTCAACGAATTTCAATAATTCAGGCCAGTTCACGGTTGTTACTACATTGAAATACATTCGGTGAAAGTATCAAAAAAAGGAAAATTATTGTTTTTTCCTCACACTACGCGTAGTATTATTATATTTTCTCCATCTATCGCTATTTATTTCTATGCTTTTGAAGTTGTTTGATATACAAAAAGTCTAAAGATTAATTAACATTTCTCTGGTGACCATTTATGTGGCAATATGCATTTCGAGAAGCGCCCGGGGACGTATGGACCACAGGTCCGGAACCTGATCCGGTGCATTTGGGCAAAATTACAGAGTTGCAACCTGCTCTGGATTGGGCCCACATTAAGTTGTGCCTGCTCAAGCCCTATTTCGAAGTGAAAAAATACCCGCTGGTAGATGCCCGCGAACTCCTGCCTTCTTTCGATACAGATCTCTATGAATATAAAGAACTTCCAGGGTTTACCCTGGTCGTTTTCGAACGCCGCCTCTCACCCATAAACGAGGTTTTTCAGTACGACACCATCTATCCATTGCTGGATTGGCGCACGGACGAGCGCCAGGGAGATGCATGCATCCTCGACGCCGACATTATCAAGCGGAATACGGATGTGTTCCTGTCGCGTCTTTCCAAGCGATTTCACAAGG
>JAHJLI010000081.1 GCA_018821785.1 Pseudomonadota bacterium | reverse complement strand
CTGGTAATAATTTATTATTAATTTCCACTGTAATAACCAATATCCTTAATATGTTATAACTTCAATTGTTTTTTCCGCGTGTTATTGATAATATAACAACATGTGGAAATATTTACCACCGGATATTGGCAATATATGGAAACTTTTCCGCTTATTATCACTGATAAGTGAGACCGTTCGCTAGTGCTCACTTGGCCTTCGGCCATCTCACTTATCGGCGGCTAAAAAACCAGATATATGGCAATGAATACTGCAATAATTAAGAAAACTTAAAGAGGGAATAATGAAGATTCTAATAATCGGAGGAAAAGGTACAATCGGCAAAAAGGTAAGTGATCATTTTTCAAAGAAGCATGAAGTCCTGATTGGTGGAAGAAATTCCGGGGATTTATCAGTAGATATTGCCGATAGTAAATCAATAAAAGCAATGTTTGAATCCGTTGGAAATCTTGATGCAGTTGTCTGTATCGCTGGCGAAGCCAAGTGGGCGGACTTTGATTCAATGACTGAGGAAGACTATTATATCGGATTGAAAAGCAAGTTGATGGGGCAAGTGAATCTTGTAAGGATTGGAAAAAAGCATTTAAATCCGGGTGGCTCTTTTACGCTCACTACGGGAATATTAGCTGACCATCCTGTGATGTTAACCACAAGTGCCGCTATGGTCAATGGCGGAATCCACAGTTTTGTCAAAGCGGTATCCTTGGAATTGAAAAATGGAATCAGAATTAATGTTGTGTCACCGGGGCTGGTTGAGGATGCAGTAGATAAATATGAGGCATATTTCCCGGGTCATAATCCCATACCAATGAATAAAGTGATAAATGGCTATGTAAAAAGTGTTGAAGGCAAAGGAACTGGCGAGATAATCAGGATGTATGACAATTGTTGAAAGTTTTTTCAATTGCATTGTCGTACAAGGTTGCCCAATAAACGCATTCAGACAGATTTCACCCGCCGCTTCACTCTGGGTGAAACTGCTGATGTCCGCGTTATACAAAAGAGGCGAGGTGGTAGAAACATGCAGGATATACGAGACTTATTGGAAGGGCTGAAACGAACACCCGGGATTTTGTCTTCTTTCGTGAAAAGCATCCCGGAAAGCAGGATGGATTTG
This sequence comes from Pseudomonadota bacterium, assembly GCA_018821785.1. Lineage (GTDB taxonomy): Bacteria > Desulfobacterota > Desulfobulbia > Desulfobulbales > Desulfocapsaceae > Desulforhopalus_A. Next base: position 26,597 of record JAHJLI010000081.1, on the reverse strand, counting down.
CGGCGTGGCGAAGGGTTCTGGACGATTGCCGAACATGTCAGTCATTTGGCCGAAGTACAGCCGATGTTGTTGGAGCGTTTTCAGCGCTTTCTAAATGAGGACCATCCGCAGTTCATCCCTTTCAACCCAGGCAAAGATGAGCCGGTTACCCCGGTGTGTATGAGCCCGACTGCTGCCCTGTTACAGTTCGAGCAGTATCGAAAAAAGCAACTCATGCTGCTTGAAAATGCGGGCACCCAGATCTGGCAAAGGACGGCAACCCATCCGGAGTATGACCAGTATTCTTTTTACATTCTCGCCAGGCATGTCTTGATGCATGACTATTGGCATATGTACCGAATTGAAGAACTATGGCTTACCAGGGATGGTTATCTGACCAGGCTGGAATAATAGCAACCGGCTGTTTGTTCACCCCGACAAACGGGATCAGTGCCTATAAAATTCGTTTAAGACAACCCAAAAACGAATTTTTCAGGCACTAAAAACCTTTATTTCCAAAGGAAACGCATATGGATTCACTGGCTATTTTCAAAACCGCCGTGCAATACGAAGAAAAAATCAGGGACCTCTATCGTGCCGCTGATGGAATCATCGATGATGATCGCGGTATCGCAATTTTTCGGGCCTTAGCCGATGACGAGCAGTCCCATGTCGATTTTCTGCTCTACAGCCTTGAGCAATTAAAGGCAAAAGGAGCTGTTGATATTGCAAGGCTTAAAACCTCGATTCCCGCCAAGGAACAGATCGAAACAAGCATTGAAAGCATCAAGGCAAAAATTCCCGAGAAAATGCTCGGCGACATTAAAAAGGCCCTGAACAGTGCCTTGCTCATGGAAAAAGAGACTTCCGCTTTTTATCGGGACGCCTGTACCAAAACCGACGGCGAGATTCGAAAAATCTTCGAGAAATTCCTTGAGATTGAAGACCGCCATGTGGATGTTGTGCAGATCGAGCTCGACCATGCGATGCATAACGGCGTGTGGTTCGACTTCATGGAGATCGATCTGGAGGCGGAATAGTTTTTAGGCATTGGATCACAAAGACCTTTGTGGCGGAGAGGCCATTTTAAAGCCTCCCAATAAAACCAGGTACGTATAATCTGGCCTTTGAAAGTTGGACAGAGTCGTTGGAAAGACCGACACAGCGGCTTGCCAACGACTCTGATTATAGCTTTTAGCTACAAAGGAACAGGTCAGGAATTTATGCAGGTGCCGGTTCCAGGGCCATTACCGGTACCATCACCTGGTCCGTTGCCGCCATTACCGGTCCCATTGCCCGGTCCATTGCCGCCGCCGTTGCCACCACCACGGGCGAGCAGTCGGTTGGTATCAAATGAAAAAACTGCGGTAGTACAATCCCCCTGTCCATAGCCGGTGCCATCTTTGGGGCTGTCGCCATCGTTGCCGGTACCATCGCCAGGACCATTGCCGTGTCCATTTCCCTTGCCCGCCAGGAGCAGCAGGTCACCATTTAAGGCTTTCATTGCCTTGCCATAGTCAAAAGGTGCACTCTCATTGCTGGCTAGTACCGGCGTTACGAGGAAAAACAGTGTTCCACAAGTAATCACGATTTTGCCAATTTTTTTATTCAATGTCATTTTCAATACTCCTTTGAATTCCATCCCGACCAACAACCGGCCCATCCGGCTGCAAAGAGAAACGATCAGGAAAATGGTATGTCTGTTTGTGAAACGTCACCAGGCATAAAAGGTTACAGATTTTTTAAAAGAAAGGAGGTAGAGGAATTGAGCAAAGGTTTTGTCAAAGAGTGATTTTTTATGGAAAATTTGTAACCTTGGCTGGGGAAATCCGTTATTGAGAGTGAATGGACAGGTTTCGACAGTTTTATATCGATAACGGAGACAAACTCTTTGGTTATCTTCTCCGCAAGTCCGGCAGTGCCCATCTGGCCGCCGATCTTGTCCAAGAAACCTTTACCCGTTACCTGGAGCGATATCGTAACAATGAACAGAGTGCGGCATTGCTCTTCACCATGGGCCGTAATCTTTTCTACGACCAGATACGATTCAATAAACGGTTTGTTCCCTATGAGGAAAACAACCAGGAGTCGGTTCCGGGCCAGGAAGAAAATTATATTGCCAGGGAAGGATCGGATAAGATTCTGAGCGCCATGGCACGGCTTAGCGATGACGAGCGGGACATTCTGGCTCTCGTTGTCAGTAGTGGGTTGAAATACCAGGAGATTGCCGACATCAGGCGGTGCAGTGTTGCCAACATCAAGGTGAAGGTGCACCGGGCACGGCAAAAATTGAAAGACCTTTTACAGGAGAACAACCATGGATGATTCCCTGATCTCCCTCTTTATAGACGACGAACTGGATCTCGGTGAAAAAATCATTTTTGTCGAAACCGTGCACTCCAGCCGAGAGTTTTCTCTTGAAGCTGTGGCTCTTTTAGAACAGGAAAAGCGGCTCCGCGATCTTCCCGCCCGGATGCCCGTACTGGAGCCGCAATCGGTTTGGGTCGGACTGCCGGTTAAAGAGATCTCCTCGAGGTCTTGGTCGTTTCGTTCATGGTGGCAACCGATGGCCGGATTTGTTGCCGCCACGCTTCTTATTGGTATCGGCTTTTTGCTGATGCCCCGACAGTCGACGTTGCTGGTAGCACAGGCTGAGCAACGCTTTGTCCTCTACTTGCCACAGGCAAGCCAGGCCAAAATTATCGGTACCTTCACCGACTGGAATCCAGTGCCGATGAAAAAAATCGGCACCAGCGGTTACTGGTCTCTGACCCTGAAGGTACCGCAGGGTGAGCATCGCTACAGCTATCTTATTGAAGAGGACGGCCGGATGGTTGATCCGACTGTAGCTGCAAGGGAACATGACGATTTTGGTGGGGAAAACACGGTGATTGTCGTAGGAGGTGGAGATGCTCCGCTTTCTTAGTGTTGCCCTGGTCTTTTTTTTGACAGGCTGTACGCCTCGCCATTATATTGTCAGGCAGCCGGCCGGAGTGACACTTTCCCTCGAATTTCCGAATGCGAAGAAGGTGTGTTTTGCAAGCTCGGCAGACAGTTATCGGGTATCTCCGGCCGCAAAGAACCGTAACGGCGAATGGGTGGTCCACACCACTCGAGACCGGGAATTTCACTACTTTTATATCGTTGACGGCAGGGTTTTTGTTCCTGATTGCCAATACAGGGAGAAGGATGATTTTGGCGCGGTCAACTGTATCTATCAACCATGATGAAATATTATGAGTAAAGTCGAGCCGCCGCGACAATTGGTGGAAGGAGAACGATCATGAAAAGAATGACTCTGTTGATTGCATTGTTGCTGGTTGTTCCAGCTCACGCTGAGGAACAGTCTGTGGCACCGGCACTGCAGGAGCAGTTGCAAGCAGTAGAGCGGCAAATGGTCCGGAGTGGTTTCCAGGAAGCGGAAGCTCAGGCGACCCTGCGGGCTATGATTCAGGCGCGTTTTACTGAACAGCAGATGGTTCGGGCGGGTCAGCAGATGGCCTCGGATAACCGTTTGGGAGTAACAGGGCAGGCGGTACGAGAGAAAATCCATGAAGGTGTGGCCAAAGGAGTCCCCCCGGAAGCTATTCTGTCTGCGACCGAGAGGGTGAGAAGTCGTTTCAGTTATTCCAGTAGACTTGCTGCAGAATTAGATGAGGCCGAGAATGTGGCCATGGTCCATGCCTATGCCGATTGTCTCGCCGCCGGTTTAACCGAGCAACACGCCCAGCAACTGACCAAGGCCCTCAAGGCCAGGACCGGAACACCGGAAAGCGGCAGTACCTATGACCTGAGGGCAGAAACCCTGCTCACTGCCCGCGACATGGTCCGCCGCAACATTTCCTCGGGCACCACACTCGGTGTTTTGGGAAGCGCCCTGGCCCGGGGTTACAGCGGTGAGGGCATGCGCACCATGCGCAAGAGCCTTGCCGGGATCAGCGGCGACCAGGAAAATACTGCCAAACGCTTCGGCAATGCAATTGATCAGGGCGTTCATGCCGGAGATCTGCAAGGGCTTGGTAACGGCAGCGGAGACAGTTCTGGAATGGGGGGAGGGCAAGGTGCTTCCGGTAGCGGCGGCAGTGGTGGCAGTGGTGGCAGTGGTGGCAGCGGTGGCGGTGGTGGCAGTGGCGGCAGTGGCGGCAGTGGCGGCAGTGGCGGCAGTGGCGGCAGTGGCGGCAGTGGCGGTGGTCGCTCCTGAGGAACCTGTTCACATCGGACCTATACCGTGCGGACATGCCGGACGCAGCCAAATACTGCAGCTAAACTCACAGGAACCTCGGAGGCTGAGGTTTTTGCCTTTGAAACAAGCCTCCCTTAGGTGGTCAGAGTTTCACCGTCTTCGGGAATCACTAGCCGCGATGGTGCAATCCCTGCGTCGCCCGCCACCTCACGGAGTGTTGCTCGGCTGACGGTGCAGTGGTCGAGTGACTCCATGTGAACGGAAACAACCACGGCGTTTGGTGCAGCACCCAGTACCGTCAGTGTCTGCTCAGCGTCCATGATGATGGGAGCAAAACCGGGAAGGGTCGCCCCGCCTGAATGGACGATGATGACACCCGGTTTATGGGTTGCAATAGCCGTAGCCACTTGCTCGCACCAGATACTGTCGCCCACCCAGTACAGGGTGGGTTCACCCGCCGACTTCAAGACAAACCCGGACACATGGCCGAGGCGCTCAAGTATCTGGCCGCTGCCGTGTTGGCCGCCGGTTCTGGAAATTGAAATTCCCTCCCATGAGCAGGAGGTCTCAATGGCCGAGACCCTGGTTAAGCCCAGCTCCTGTAGATGGGTTGTATCTCCCGGCTGGCAGAAAACCGGCATGTCCTTCGGGAGGATTAAGGCCGCCGCCTCGTCGAAATGGTCGGGGTGCAGATGGCTGATGATGGTGACCTCAGCGCCATCGAGGATCTGTTCCACTGTCATCGGCAGGGCGACGGTCGGATTGGGGGCAATGCCTGCAAAGGATCGGAAGGCACCTACTTCTGACAGCATCGGATCGGTGAGAATGGTTCGTCCTGCATAAGTGATTTTCATCGTCGCATTGCGGATCAGCTGGATATTCATATTGGCCTCTTTCTCCTTGTTGTTGGTATGTGGACCCCTTTCGTCCAATCTTTTTTTTCCAAGCGTAATTAATCTACCATACCAGTTTTTTTCTTCCATCCAAGTGGCGGTATTGACAAAAAAGAGGCGATATTGGACAATGGCCGTAAAACGTTCAACCTTTCATGGGGATTAAAGTGTACAGCGTAGCTCTACTTGCCGTGCAGAACTGTATGTATTCAAGCCTTGTCGGCCCTCTCGACATTTTTTCTGTGGCCTCGAACCAAGCGGGAAGGTTGGCCGCCCCAGTCACAGACCCGCTGTTCCAGGCTGTGATTGTTGGTCCTGAAAAAAGAAAGATAACTGCTTTTAACGGTATGCCGATTCCGCTCGGGGCAACCTTTACCGCGCCGACCGTATATGATATTGTCTTCGTCCCGGTCATTTTCGGGGATCTGGAGGCTATCCTGGCCGACAGCGAGACAATACACTGGCTGAAGGATCAAGGGCGGATGGGAGCCTGTCTTTGTTCGGCATGCGCAGGCTCTTTTCTTGTTGCCGAAACCGGTCGGCTGAACGGCAGAACGGCAACCACCCACTGGAACCTTGCCGACAGCTTTGTCAAACGTTTTCCCGAGGTCACTCTGAAACGCGAGAAAATGCTCGTCGATGCCGGGGATTGCATCACCGCCGGCGGTGTTACCGCCTATCTCGACTTATCGCTCTACCTGGCGGCCCGCTTTGGCTCACCGGAACTTGCTGCACTTCTGTCGAAAATACTCCTCATTGATCCGGCCCGCCGGCTGCAATCGCCTTATCAATCGTCGGTTTTCAGCAAAAACCATGATGATGAAGTCATTCGTATGATCCAGGAATGGCTTGAGGCAGATCCCGGCCAGCGTGGCGCCATCGCCGACTTGGCTGGCAGGGCTCGGCTCGGCGAACGGACCTTCTCGCGCCGGTTCAAGAAGGCAACGGGCGACAGTCCACTGGAGTACTTGCAGCGACTGCGTATCGAAGCAGCCAGAAAGCTGCTGGAAACAACGGCGGAGAGCATTGAGGAAATCACAATACGTGCGGGTTATGAGGACATCAGTTCTTTTCGGAAACTTTTTAAACGACATACCGGTCTTTCCCCATCGGCTTACAGAAAAAGATTTTCATGTCGTCTTTCTGTATCCTGATCTGGGTCGTTGCGGTGTCGGCTATTTTCATTTCTTCTTGTATTCGCGGCTCTGCTGTGCTAAGTCGAAGAAGCTTTAACCCCTCCTCAAGGAGGTATGAATTTCTAAGGCACTAACTATTACCCATGAGGGAAATATGCACATTCTTGTATCCGGCGGGGCGGGTTATATAGGCAGTCATACCTGTCTTGCACTTCTTGGTTGTGGCTATCAGGTAACGGTTGTTGACAACCTGTCGAATTCCAGCCGCGAGTCACTGCGTCGGGTCGAAGAACTGGCCGGTAAAAAGCTTTCTTTTTTTGAGGCTGACCTGCTTGACAGGGCGGGTCTGGCCGGAGTGTTTGCCCAGTGTGGCGAGAAAATCGACGCGGTGATCCATTTCGCCGGCAAGAAAGCGGTCGGCGAATCGGTCGAGAAACCGCTCCTCTACTACCATAATAATCTTACCGGCACCCTTAATCTTTGCGAATGCATGGCATCACACGGCGTGAAAAATATCATCTTCAGCTCGTCGGCCACAGTCTACGGCGACCCGGCGACTGTTCCTATTACCGAAGATTTTCCTCTTTTTTGTACCAATCCGTATGGGCGGACCAAGCTGATGGCCGAGGAGATTCTTCGTGATGTGCACCGAGCCGACGGCGACTGGAATGTCTGCCTGCTGCGCTATTTTAATCCGGTAGGGGCCCATAAAAGTGGACGGATAGGAGAGGATCCAGGCGGTATTCCCAATAACCTCGTGCCCTATATTGCCCAGGTAGCTGTCGGTAAATTGACAAAACTTTCTGTCTTTGGTAACGATTACCCGACTCCGGACGGCACCGGGGTGCGCGACTATATCCACGTCGTCGATTTGGCTGAGGGCCATGTCAAAGCCCTCGATAAGCTGCTGCAAAGGCCCGGGGTGGTGGTGTATAATCTCGGCACCGGCCGAGGCTACAGCGTGCTTGAAATGGTTCAAACCTTTGCCGAAGCTTGTGGCCGGGAAATCCCCTATCACATTGTCGACCGTCGTCCTGGCGATATTGCCGCCTGTTATGCCGATCCAACAAAGGCCTTGCAGGAACTTGGCTGGCAGGCAAGATTTGGTTTGGTAGAGATGTGCGAGGACACCTGGCGCTGGCAAAAAAATAATCCGCAGGGCTATTCATTGTAGCAAGTCTCCATTCCTTCAATCATGCACCCAGCGATTCTTATGGGTGCATGATCTTTCTTTTGTTAACCGCACCCATCCTCTAAGCTGAGCTAACCAAGCTTTTTTCGGTACATCCGCCCGGAAAATCTCAATATGTCAGCACCCTATGCGACATTGTCGCAGGTATGAGTTTTTTTGATCAAAACGTTAAAAAAAAATGTGCATAATATGCTAATGGTTTCGCCCTCATGCTGAGGGTGATATTTTTTCTTGAAAAAACCGTCTTGCACTTCTTTTTAGCGAGTGGTATTTGTTTTTGAAATTAAATGGAGGCACTATTTGCACAATGCGACCAAGTGAAAACAAGACAATGATTTTCGGCTGCGGCAACCTCATCATGGGTGATGACGGGTTTGGTCCCGCCGTGATCGAACAATTACAGAAGCACTATGATCTACCCGTCGGTGTTCAGGCGATTGATGCCGGAACCTGTGTCCGTGAATACCTGTTTGACTTTCTGTTGATGGAGGAGGGACGACCAGAGAAAATCATCGTTCTCGATGCAGTTGATTTTACCGATCGTCAGCCCGGCGAGGTCTTTGAGATCCTCCCGGAGCAGATCCCTGCAAAAAAAATTCATGATTTCTCCCTCCATCAGTTTCCGACTGTCAACCTTTTGCAGGAACTCGCCGAAAACACCGGCATCAAGGTACAGATCCTCGCTGCACAGATCAAATTTATCCCCGAGGAGATTGCCCCAGGGCTGTCTCCCGTCATGACCCACGCTGTTACGGAAACGTGTGAAAAACTCTCACAAATTCTTTCTTTTACAAGCAAAACGAGGTGACCTTTTATGATGTACGAATTTAAAGTCAGCGACCTTGCAGAAGAATTTGGGGTTCATCGAAACACCATAAGGAACTGGATCAACGCCGGCACCCTTTCCGCCAAGGAAGGTCCGGGCCGTAAATACCTTATGAGGTTTCATGATTACCAGAAACTCTGCGAGAAGTTCGGACGTGAACCACATGTCGGTCCGTCAAACAATGTCAGCCAGAAGGCCCTTGGCGCTTTGGAAGTGACTGATGTGGCACCGATGGAAATCAACGGGCTGAAGAGCCTCATAGCCCTCGATCCTGCCTGGGCCGACTCCTGCCTGACCTGCGGCACCTGCGCCAGCGCCTGCCCGATTTCCGGGGTGGACGGGCTCGATCCACGGAAGATCGTGCGTATGGCGGTCCTCGGTATGGACGAAGATCTGGTCGCCTCAAATTGGCCATGGAAGTGTACCATGTGCGGCAAATGCGAAGAAAGCTGCCCGGCCAATATCCAGATTACTGCACTCATGCGGAAGATTCGAGGTTCGCGGAAACGTGCGTCGGTTCCCGGCCCCATCCACAAAGGGGTCACCATGTGCCTTGAGCGCGGCAATAATCTCGGCATACCGAAAGATGACTTCATCTTTCTCTGTGAAGACCTTGGCCAAGAGCTTGCCGAGGACATCTGTCCTGGTTTCAAAACGCCCATTGATGTGCATGGGGCAAGGGTTCTGGTGACGGTCAATTCCAAGGAACCTTTCGGCGAGCCGGACGACATGAAATGGTGGTGGAAAATCTTCTACGCCGCTGGGGAATCTTTTACGCTGTCTTCCGAAAACTGGGAGGGTGTCAACTGGGGTCTGTTCTCCGGTGACGATGAGGCGATGAAAACCGTGGTCGGCCGGATAGTCGACAACATGCGGAGGCTGAACTGCAAGGTTCTCCTCCTCCCCGAGTGAGGCCACGCCTATTTTGCAACCCGGTCCGGGTTGAACAAGTGGTACCCCGAAGCACTCAATGAATTTAAGATCGTCACGGTCTTTGATCTGCTCCTTGAATATATTCAGGAAGGTAAAATCCAGTTAAACAAGGCGGTGCACGCCATGGCCGTTGCTTATCATGATCCCTGCAACTATGGCCGCAAATCCCTCAAGGCCTTCGGCCAGGCATATTTCGAAGAAGGGCGCGCTGTTACCAAGGCCTGCTGCGATGATGTCCGTGAACTTAACCCCAATCGAAATGGCGCTTACTGCTGCGGCGCCGGTGGTGGGGCCTGGGCTATGCCGTATTCCGATGAGCGGGTTTTCTATGGCCGGATCAAAGCCCGGCAGATCAGTGAATCTGGGGCGAAAATGATTATTGCGCCATGCCATAACTGTCGTGATCAGATTATGAAATCCCTAAACAAGGAATACGATCTGGATATCGAAGTGAAGTATATCTGGGAGCTGGTTGCCGATTCCTTGATCATGCCGAAAAAACAATAGCGAACAAGACGTTCTGATGCTGTGGCCTTTTCTGTAAGGGCGAAGGCAGAAAGGAAAATCAAATATCCTGTTATGTTGTTAGGATATTGCTACATACAAGAGGAGACACCTATCATGCTGGACACAAAAAAAGTTGGGTCGGTAATGATTGTGGGCGGTGGAGTTACGGGGATGCAGGCTGCCCTTGATCTTGCCGATTCCGGATACTATGTGTATCTGGTTGAAAAGACCGGCGCCATCGGCGGGGCCATGTCCCAACTGGACAAGACCTTCCCGACCAACGATTGCTCGATGTGAATTATCGCGCCAAAATTGGTTGAGTGCGGTCGGCACTTAAATATTAAATTGATGACCTTAAGCGAGGTCACCAAGATTGACGGCATTGCCGGGAATTTTTCGGTAACTGTTAAGGAATCTCCACGTTACGTGGATACGACTAAATGCATCGCCTGTGGTGCCTGCACCGAGAAATGTCCAAAGAAGGTGGACAGCGAGTACGATGCGGCAACCGGCAAGCGGAAGGCGATTTATGTCAAATACGCCCAGGCAGTACCGCTCAAGTACCAGATTGACGCCGATGCCTGTATTCGTCTGCAGAAGCCGGGTGCCTGCGGTTTTTGTGAGAAAGCGTGTGATGCCGGGGCGATAAACTTTGACGACACAGAAAAGATTCATACAATCAATGTCGGGGCTGTGGTTCTTGCACCGGGCTTTGAGGCCTATGATCCGACTGAGGCCAAAGTCTGGGGCTATGGGGTTTATAAGAATGTTATTACCTCTTTGCAACTGGAGCGCTATCTTTCCGCTTCCGGTCCGACTGAAGGTCATCTGATCCGTCCATCCGACGGCAAACCGGTCAACAAGGTCGCCTTCCTGCAGTGCGTCGGTTCGCGTGATGAGAACCTCTGCGGCAATGGCTACTGTTCCTCGGTTTGCTGCATGTATGCCATTAAGGAGGCGGTGATTGCCAAGGACCATGTGCCCGGGCTGCAGACCTCCATCTTCTATATGGACATGCGTACACATGGGAAAGATTTCGATCAATATCTGGAACGCGCCAAGGAGGATTCCGGGGTGCGCTTTGTCCGTTGCCGGGTGAACGGGGTTGAGACCGACGGAGTAAGTAGTGACCTGCGTCTCCGCTATGTCAATGAGCATGGCCGTCAGATCGAGGAATTTTTCGATATGGTGGTGCTTTCCGTCGGCCTGCAGACCCCCAGGCATGTTCTCGACCTGGCGCATACCGCTGATATCAAGCTGACCGCCGACAATTTCGCCGCCACCTCTGACTTTGCCCCTGTGCAGACCTCGCGGGAAGGTATCTTTACCTGCGGCGCAATCGCCGGCCCTAAAGATATCCCCCAGTCCGTCGTTGAAGGTTCGGCTGCAGCCGCTGCAGTTGCCGATCTCCTGGCTCCTGCCAGATACGAGCTGACCAGTGAAGCGAGTTTCCCGGCTGAAAAGGATATTACCCTGGATGAGCCACGTATCGGAGTGTTTGTCTGTCACTGTGGTTCAAATATCGCCGGTGTCGTCGATGTCAAGGCGGTTGAGGACTATGCCGCCACCCTGCCGGATGTGGTGTATGTCGAACGCAATCTCTTCTCCTGTTCACAGGACACCCAGGAGATGATAACCAAACGTATTCAGGAAAAGAATCTGAACAGGATTGTCATTGCTGCCTGTACGCCGCGCACCCACGAGCCGCTTTTTCGTGAGACTCTGAAAGCCGCAGGACTCAACGAATATCTGGTGGAGATGGCCAATATCAGGAATCACAATTCATGGGTTCATAGTAAAAACCCCCAGGCGGCGACTGCCAAAGCCAAGGATCTGGTGCGTATGGCTGCCGCCAAGGTGACCTTTGGGGCTTCCCTTAAACCCATTGCTGTGCCAATCACCCAGAAGGGATTGGTTGTCGGTGGCGGAGTTGCCGGTATGACCGCCGCCCTCAATCTTGCCAAGCAAGGCTTTGGAGTGCATTTGGTGGAAAAATCGGACACGCTTGGCGGCAATGCCCTGAACCTGAAACACACCTGGTCGGGTGAGCATGTGCCGACCCAGGTGGGCAAGCTGATCGACAAGGTTATTTCGAACGACCGGATCATCATTCACAAGGAGCACACGGTGACCGCGGTGGAAGGATTTGTCGGCAACTTCCGCTCAACCATCACCGGCAAAGACGGCAACACCAAGGTTATAGAACACGGTGCCGGCATCGTCGCCATAGGTGGCGAGGCCTATCTTCCAAAAGAATACAACTATGAAAACATCACAAGAGTAGTAACCTCGGTGCAGTTCGACAAGTTGTTCGAGTTGAAGGAAAAGCATGTCAAGAAGGCTAAAAGATTCGTCTTTATTCAGTGTGTCGGCTCAAGAGAAGCCGACCACATGTACTGTTCCAAGGTCTGCTGCACGCACTCTGTGCAGTCGGCAATAACCCTGAAAAAAGAAAGTCCTGATCGTAATGTGTATGTACTGTATCGCGATATGCGCACCTATGCACAGCGTGAAGTTCTCTACAGACAGGCGCGAAAACTCGGAGTCATTTTCATCAACTACGAGCTGCACGGCAAACCGAAGGTAACCGAGAACGGCCACGATATTGATGTTGAGGTCTGGGATCATGTTCTTCATCGGCCGTTGCGAATCAAGGCGGATATGGTCATTCTGGCCACGGCAATACGGCCCAAGGAGGATGCCGCCGATCTTGGAAAACTCTACAAGGTACCGGTTGACGGCCACGGTTTCTTCCAGGAAGCACACGCCAAGCTCAAACCTGTCGATTTTTCAACCGACGGCATGTTTGTCGCAGGCCTTGCTCATTATCCGAAACCGGTCGAAGAGTCGGTAGCTCAGGCGCTGGCTGCCTCGGCAAGGGCTGCGACCCTGTTGTCCAAGACCCAGGTAAGTCTCGATGCCATCAAGGCCACCGTTGATGAGGACTATTGTGATGGTTGTGCCCTGTGTGTCGATGTCTGTCCCTACAATGCCATTACTCTGGTGGAAAGGGCGGCGGAGGCAGATCGGGCGGCCGGTAAACTGATCACGGTCAACAAGGCGCAGTGCAAAGGATGTGGTTTGTGTCAGGGGACCTGCCCGAAGCGGGGCGTCTTGGTTTCCGGTTTTACCATGAAACAGATCAGTGCCCAGATTCAAGCTGCTCTGGCAGTCTGACAGTCTGTTGCAATATCAAAATAAAGGAGTAAGTGAAATGAGTTTTGAGCCTAAGATTGTTGCCTTCTGTTGCAACTGGTGCTCCTACGCCGCAGCTGATCTCGCGGGTACTGCCCGGATGCAGTATCCGCATAATGTGCGGATTATCCGGGTGATGTGTTCAGGTATGGTCCATCCGGAGTTTGTTATGGATGCATTGTCACAGGGTGCGGATGGAGTCATGGTACTTGGCTGACACCTCGGTGAATGTCATTACCTGGATGGTAATTATAAAGCAATGACCCGCTCCGACATGATTGTTGAACTGTTGGGAGATTTTGGCTATGAGGCCGAACGATTCAGTCTCAATTGGGTTTCCTCGGCGGAACCGGACAAATTTGTTGCGGCGGTCACCGATATGACTGCCCGGATCAAGAGACTGGGGCCGGTAAACAGTCAGAATGCCTCAGTGGCATAAAAGGAGGAAGAGATGGGTGTAACTACTGCTTTGGAGGGGTTGGGATCCTGTTCGGGGTGTGAAATCGCCATCCTGAATATTGGTGAAGCTCTCATTCCAATAATAACCGAGGCCCTGGAAATCGTCCATGCCCCGGTACTGATGGACCACAAGTACTTCGGCCAGTGCGGCGAAGGGGTGACTCTGACGATCCCCGAGGCGACCGTTGGTATTGTCACCGGAGGGGTGAGCAATCATGAGCACCTGGAAGTGCTTGAAGAAATGCGTAAAAAATGCACGGTACTGATTGCCCTTGGCACCTGCGCGACCCACGGCGGCATTCCCGCTCTGATGAACGGCCAGAATCGTCAGGAGAGTTGGGAGGGTATTTATCAGACCGTTACCACCGATCCGGGGGCGAAAATTCCTCATATCGAGGTGCCGGAACCGCTCGATCGTGTCTATGCCTGCGACGAAAAGGTGAAAATCGATATGCAGTTGCCCGGCTGTCCGCCTAATCCTGAGCTGATTGCCGAGGTGCTTGTCTCTTTACTTGAAGGCCGGCCACCGGTTCTGCCCGGCAAGAGCGTCTGCGATACTTGCCCGACAGAAAGAAAGGGCAAGGGCGACGTCAATAAGGTGAAACGTTTTCTCACAAACGCCAAATTCACACCGGGCGCGCCGATCGATGAAATGCGCTGCCTGCTTGAACAAGGGTATTTATGTATGGGGCCGGTTACTGCCGCTGGATGCTCGAAGCGTGGGGCACCAAGCTGTATCAGCGCTCGTGTACCTTGCCGGGGATGTTTCGGTCCGGTCAGGAAAGACGGTAATCAGTTGCTCGATATGATGAACGCACTTGCAAGTAATGGTATTGACTATAAATCAGTGGTTGATCGAAGGTCGTTGCTGAGATTTTCAGGGGCCCACGGACAACTTCGGCCGGTTAAAAAACAGGCCGATAAGGAGGATTAAGATGGGAAAAGTTTTAAATATTGCCCCGGTTTCGCGGATCGAAGGGCACGCCAAGATTGCCATACATCTTGGTGATGACGGAAATGTTCAGGATGCCTTCCTGCACATCCAGTCACTGCGCGGCTTTGAAAAATTCATAGAAGGCAGGCCGGCAGAAGAAGTGCCGCGCATTGTCAACCGGATCTGCGGTATTTGTCCGTGGATGCATCATCTCGCCTCCAACAAGGCGGTTGATGGGGCCTTCGGGGTGACACCCACCGAAACCGGATATAAACTGAGAGAAATGTGCCAGGTCATGGCCCATATCAATGATAAAATTCTGCACTTCTTCTTTCTGGCAGCGCCTGATTTCGTGCTTGGACCGGATGCTGACTATTCGGTACGGAATGTCATCGGCGTCGTCAAAGCGGCTCCGGAACTGGCCACCCAGGTGGTGAAGATGCGCCAGCTCGGCCAGATGATGCTCGACAAGTTTGCCGGCAAGGCTATTCATCCGATCGCCGGTGTGGTTGGTGGCTTTGCCAAGCCGATGGTTGAGGAAGAGCGCCTTGAACTGCTCGCCGGAACTCGTACGCTTCTTAATTTTGCCTGTTTCGCCCTCGATTTTGCCATAAACAATGTCTTTGCCAAATATCTCGACGTTATTGGTGCCCTCGGGGTTATCAAGACCGGGTTTCTCGGCACGGTTGATCGCACAGACGGTTCTCTCAGGCTGTACGACGGCAAGCAGCGGATGATGAAAGCGGATGGCAGCTATGTTGATTTCGAGGGAATCGATTACACCAAGTATCTTGGTGAGCACGTTGAGCCCTGGGGCTATTCGAAGATGCCTTATGCCAAGTTCTGGAATGAGGGATTCGATATGTCTCTGTCTGCTCCAAAGGGCATCTATCGGGCCAACACTTTAGCGCGAATAAATGTCTGTGACAAGATCTCGACCCCGAAAGCGCAAGCAGCCCTTGAGGCGTTCAGGGCCTCCTTCGGTCGTCCGGCACAGCAGACACTGCTCTATCATTATGCCCGTTTGATTGAACTGGTATACGCCTGCGAGCGGACCATCGAACTGCTGGAGTGGGAAGGTATAACCGATCCGCGGGTGCGAGCCAAGGTCGAGCAGAAGGCCGGTCGTGGTGTCGGCATAGTTGAGGCCCCGCGGGGAACCCTCATCCACGACTATACCACCGATGACAATGGTTGCATAACCAAAGCCAACCTCATCGTCGGCACCACCCACAACATCGCGCCGATGAATATGAGTGTCAAACAGGCCGCGACGACACTGATCAAGGACGGGGTATACAACGAAGGTTTGCTGAATCAGGTGGAAATGGCGGTGCGCGCCTACGACCCCTGAATGTCCTGCGCCACTCACCGCCTGGATGGCGGCATACCGGTTGCAGTAAGCATCGTCGATTCGAAGGGAACGGAAATCGACAGGATTGTCAGTTAGGCCGTTGTGAAAAGCATAAAAGGCTTGAACTGGTGAGTCTTTTTAGTCGATATTGTATTGTAAAAAGTGTACTTATTTGCTGACCTATCAGCAGAAAAGTAGTAAAAATAAGCAGGAGAGTATCATGCCAAACACCAGAAGGGTGCAGGTCCGGGCGGAGAATCCCAGCGGATCATGCGGGAAACTCGATCATATGACGATTGACGAATTAAAAGCTCGCGCCGTCGGTGATGAGTTTGACGGCACCTGTCCGGCCTGCGGGAAATTCCATGTGAGTCGGGCTGAGATCGACAAGATCGAACGCGAGAAGGTTGTCGACAGTGAAAGCTTCAAGGCCATGAAGGCTGAGGCAGAAGCTTCTGAGTAGTTGTTTTAGTGCCTTAGAATTTCATTTCTAAGGTACTTATCCCCTTTGCGGGGGGTAGATTCGACTCCGGCAATGCGGGTGACCGTATTGCCGGATCTGAAAAGGTGTAACGAATGGAATCCGCTGAAGTAACGAAGGATCTGGCTCGTCAGCAAGCACTCCTTGAAGAGTTGCACAAATTTGTTGATCGACCGATGCGGCTGATGGTTGTCTGCGGTACCCAGAACAGGGCCATTCTCAAATATGGCATTCGCCAAAAACTCCCGGTAATGCTTGAACTGGTCGCCGGACCAGGTTGCAGTGTCTGCGTTATGCCCGCCGGACATATTGATGCTTTCATCAAGATAGCTATGCAGCCCAAAGTGATAACCGCTGCCTGTGAGGATCTTATTCGAGTCCCCGGCAGTGTACAATCGCTGGCGGCAGTCTGGAAAAAAGGGGCGAGGATCGAGGTCATTTCTTCACCGATGGATGCCCTAGATATCGCCCGCCGGGAGCCGGACTTTACCGTGGTCTATCCGGCGGTTGGTTTTGAGGCAACCGCTCCGAGTGTTGCCGAAACTATTCTTGAAGCCGCTCGGCTCGGCATCGATAATTTTTGTGTTATTCCTTCCATCCGGTTGTTGCCGCCAACCATTGATCTGTTGATGCTCGACCCGGATTTGAACATCCGTGGTTTGCTCTGTTCCGATCACATCAATACCATTTCCGACACCAAAGCCTACACGCAACTTGCTAAAAAACATAATATTTCCTGTTATATAGCCGGTTTTGAGGTGGTTGATATCCTGGAGGGAATTCTCAGCCTGGTGAAGCAGATCAGAAATGGCGAGTCGCTTTTCGACGACCATTCCGCCTTTATGTATTCTTCTGCCGATAACCGCAAGGCGCGAAAGATGGTTACAGAGGTTTTCTTTGCCGTCGATACCGACTGGCGCGGCCTGGGCATGATTGAACACAGCGGTTTCGTCATTCGCGATGAACTCTCCTTGGTTGATGCCACCAAAAGATTCAATGTTCGCTTCGAAGATGGGTTGGAGTCCTGTATGTGCCAATGCAGTGCCATCATTTCCGGACGTGGTCTGCCACCGGATTGCCCGGCTTTCGGCTTGGCCTGTTCCCCGAAGAACCCGATTGGCCCCTGCATGATTTCCGATGAAGGAATTTGTCACTCCTACTACAAATACAATCTTCAGACCAATCGGCAAAGCCCGGTGAACGGGATAAGTACCTTAACGAAATTCATTGATAAAAAACAAGAAACGAATTTAAGGCACTAAACATCCTGTCTGTTTGAGCGTGGTTTTTCTTGAACCGCGCTGGTCTTTCTTAGTAGGTATTTTGCGCCCTATTATAACAATAGACAGGGCATAAAATGCACCCTTGCACAATCTCTTTTACTTCTTAAGCAATATTCTTCCCGCTTTCTTGTTCTCTGAAATTCCCAAGCATTAACCCGTCTGCCAGGCAAGCAATAGAGCAGCACAATGGATTGCCCGGTATTGATTGAGATTACCTATTGGACAAGCGATCAAAAGTCGGGCAAATTGCTGCTGCACATTGGCAATGAGCAGCAGATAATTCGAGAGAGAAGTTGGCGGAAAATGAGAGCAGCAGGAAATTTTCAAAGAGCATTGTTGTGGGCCGATCGCCTGGCCAGGTGGGGTATCGGCATGATTTTTCTTTTTGCTGCTGTTCCCAAACTTTTTGATGTCCGTGGCTTTGCTGCAATTATCGACGCCTATGCCATCCTCCCTGAAGTGCTGCTCCTGCCGACGGCGATAATCCTGCCGATTGTCGAAATACTCCTGGCCGTCGGCTTGTTTTTTAACGGTTGGAAAAGTAAAATCGGCTGTGCCGTTCTGCTGCTTATGTTCATCGGCCTCCTGTCCTATTCGATCTGGATCGGGCTGGATATCGACTGTGGCTGCTTTGGCCCGGAAGACCCTGAATATTCAGCGTTCCACGGCCTCCGTAACGCCTTGTTGAGAGATATCGTGATGTTTTTGCCTCTGCTTTATTCATTTTGGTACCAACGAAACCAACATACCAATTTTCAATTTCTAGGAGAAACACGACAATGAAAAAAATAGTCTTGGCCATAATCCTGACTGTGCTGACTGCTTCAGGAGCCTGTGCCTTCGGCACCGACAAATTTAAAGAAGAAGTGGAGAAAGAGGCGGCAGCTGTCAAGCTTGCTCGAGAGGTGGTGAAGGGTGGCTATGGTGTTATTACCACTGAAGAGCTGCAAGGGGTCTTGACTGGTGGCGAAAATGTGCTGGTGATCGATACCATGCCCTACGAAGACAGCTACAAGAAAGGACATATACCAACGGCCAGACAGTTCCTCTTTCCCATCCCCGACATGAATGAGTGGGATGCCAAGGAAACCGGCGGCAAGACTCAGGAAGATTACCTGAAACTTCTCGGTCCCGACAAAGACAAGAAAATCATTGTCTATTGCGGTTTCGTCAAATGTACGAGAAGTCATAACGGAGCCGTCTGGGCGAAAAAGCTCGGTTATAAAAATGTCTTTCGCCATCCGGGCGGCATCTTTGCCTGGCGTGGGGCGGAATATCAGGTTGTGACTGGGGAATAGCTAAGACAAAACCTTCTCAAATTGTATCGGCGAGAGGGGAACGAAAGTACCCCTCTCCGCAGTTCTACAGTATGGAGCATAGTCCTACTGTACCCACTACCGCCTCTCCACAGCTATTTATTTATATAAGTGACTCTTTCTGAGGATGAAATCTCCAGATATGTTCCATCCCGAAACATATCGCTGGCGACCTGATAATAGCTGACGGTTTCTTCTATTGTCCGGGTATTTTCCGGCAGGGACACGAGTGCGCCGGTGTCGAGATTGCAAAGATAGGAGGCTAGCTTACGTACCGGTTTCAATACGGTGAACACACCTTGCTCGAGATGCCCGACCTTTTGATAATTTCCCATGAAGGCATGGGCATCCTTTTCTTGTATCCTCATCACGTCGTGCCCAAAAAAGCGACTCTGATAGTTCCAGTTGAGAAGGCCTAAAAGGGTCGGGGCAAAGTCAATCTGGCTTGCCAGAGTCTTGACGCGGCCAGGCGCTATCTGACCTCCGGGGGCATAGATAAAAAGCGGGATATGATACTTCATGACCGGTAGTTCCGATTTGCCGGCGGATGAGGCGCAGTGGTCGGCAACGATGACGAACACAGTGTTCTTAAACCAAGGACGAGTTGAAGCCTCGCGGATCAGTTGACCGATGGCATAATCGGTATATTTGACCGCCCCGTTCCGCCCGGAGGTTTTTGAAGGAAGGTCAATGCGACCCTCCGGGAAGGTGTAGGGTCGGTGGTTCGAGGTGGTCATGACAAAGAAGTGAAAGGGCTTTCCCGTGTCATGGCCGGCATCCGCTTCTCGAAGGGTCCATCGAAACAAGTCTTCATCACTGGCGCCCCAGGCGTTAGCAAAGGTAACATCGTCAGGGTCGACTGAGGTGCGGTCGACGATACGATAACCGTTGTTTCCAAAAAAATAATTCATATTGTCGAAATAGCCGTAACCGCCATAGATGAAAGCGGTATCATAACCTTTGTCGCGGAACACTGACCCCATGGTGAAGAGGTGCTCATTTTTCGGACGTTTGATCAGGGAGCGCCCGGGGGTGGGGGGCAGTGACAGGGCGAGGGCCTCCATGCCGCGATCGGTCCTCGTTCCTGTTGCGTAGAAATTGTCGAAGACCAGGCTTTGCGAGGCCAGCGCGTCAAGGTTTGGGGTGAGGGAAGGGAGATTGTTGGCACCAAGAAAAGAGGAACTGAGACTCTCGACGGTGATCTGAATGACATTTGGGAGCATCTCTTCTCCGACCTTACCGACCAATCGCAGGGTATCCTGGGCGGCAGGATCGAGCAGCCTGGATCCGTCTTGTTCAAGTTCACGGCCCATCTGGGCATATGCCTTTTTGGATTCGATGGTTGTATAAAACTGGCGATAGTCGAGTTCATTATGGCGAAAAGCCGCAGCAAAAGACCATATGCCGTTTTTGCCAAGCTCTCTGTTGTAGTTGTTAGCGAATTCCGGCAACAGTTGCTCGTTCAACAATATCCCGGCAACAAGAGGAATACAGAGCCATACCGCAGTCAGTCGCAGTCGCTGCGGCCACGGCTGCGCTGCTGCTTCAAACCATTGTTTGGGCAGGCCGCTCTGAACGATGGCCAGGTGCAGGAGCAAAGCGGAGAGGGTCAAAGTCGAAAGGAGCAGTGGAAGAGGATAGGATTCACGAATGTTGCCTATCACCTCTGTTGTGTAGATGAGGTAATCGACGGCGATAAAGTTGAACCTGGCCCCGAACTCTTCCCAGAACACCCATTCCGCCAAGGCGCTAAAGAGAAGTAAATTCAGAATGACAAAGCCGGCAAGATGGGCCATCCACTGCAGCCACTTTTTGTCGAACGTGTGCATGGGCAGGGCGGCGAGGAGGATCGCCAGAGGCAGGGAGAAGAACGACACCGTCCCTATATCAAAGAGCAACCCCCAAGCTAGGGCCGCCAGGAGACTGGTATCCCAGGCAACACTGCCGGCTTCCTTACATAACAAGGCAAGACGCACCGCCTGGGCGATCCCGACAAAGATCAGGGCGAACAGAAAAACTCCGCCGGTTCGGCAGCAAAGGAGGCGTGAAAACAACCTGCGAAATATGATCATAGAATGGGCTCAAATTTTAAATTGTTAAAAAACCCGACTGGCAAGAATAAAATAGAGTGTAGTCGATCGACTATTAAGAATTGATTAAGACCGAAATGATGAAGCACGTGATCCGGGGGCTGGAATATTCAGACAATTCTGGGACCCAGGACACTTGTCTTAACTGAAATAACGCTGATGGTGGTAATGAGTTTTCAAGAAAGCTTTTTTTGCAACCTTTGTCGTTCCCTTTATGGCAAATTCTTCGTACTATAAAAACTCCTTGCTCTAGAACAGAAACTCAATATACCGCCAATGAATATCCTCATAATCGATGACGAACCTGACCTTCTCGAGAAGCTCCAGGCTCTGCTGGCAAGTGAACAATATGCCGTCACAACCGCAGCTGACGGCCACGTCGGACTCGAGAAAATATGGAGCGATAGTTATGACTTGATTCTTCTCGACATCATGCTGCCGGGGATAAATGGACTTGAAATTCTTGCAGAAATTCGCAATGCCAACATCCAAACCCCGGTCTTGATGCTGACCGCCAGGGGCGATATCGACGACAAGGTGACAGGATTGAATCTCGGGGCCGACGATTATCTGGCCAAACCCTTTTCCGTTGCGGAATTGCTGGCCAGGGTCCGGGCGCTTATCAGAAGGGGCAATACCGGCAATCCGGTCATCGAGGTCGACAACATACGTTTAAATACCATCAGCCGCGAGGTCACCAAGGACGGGGAACTGTTAGCGCTTACCACCAAGGAGTTCGCTCTCCTCGAGTTTTTACTGCATAACCGAGGCCGTGCCGTGTCGCGGTTTACCCTGGCGGAGCATGTTTGGGGCGACGATTTCGATCCTTTCAGCATGTCCAACTTCATTGATGTACACATGAGTAATCTGCGTAAAAAACTTAAGAACCCGGAGCGTGAACCGTTCATCAAGTCGATTCGCGGTGTTGGCTACCTGATTGAGCGGGAAGGGAAATGAAAGTCAGAACAAAATTTACCTTGTGGATTTCGCTGACTGCCTTGTCAACGGCCGTTATTTTTTCCATGGCGGTCTATTTTGAGCTTTTGGATGAATCTTACGATGCTATAGATAAAGAACTGAATACCGTGGCTGGGGCTATATTTGGCCACCTGGACTTATCCGAACCGGGAAAAGCCCGAAAGTTGCATAGCCAGTATGACTACCTTATAGAGCGCTATTGGGTGAAAATCCTGGATAGTCAGGGCAGGACTCTCTTTGCTTCGCCATTGACAAGGAAATTTGATATCCCCTTTCATCCTCGAAAAGCACGGTATTTCATTAAAAAGAAGATGCCCCTCACCGCGCTCTGGGTCGATCCGGAAGACATCGACGAACTTAACGAAATTACAGATGATACAGTGAAATTCAGGGTAAGATCGCTCAGCAAAAGTCGGTCGGAGGATAACTATACCATCCTTATTGCCAAGCCTCTGCTCTTTCTTGACCTTGAGTTGCGTGAGTTAGTAACCGGGCTTACATCAGGAATTATTGCGGCGGTTGTGCTCATTTTTCTAGCAAGTTATTATTTGGCAGGGAGGCTGCTGAAGCCGATTGTGACAATCAACCAGGACATCAGGGAGATTCGTGAGAGTTCACTGGACCGGCGGATTGTTGTTGGCCGGAGTCGTGACGAGTTGCACACCCTGGCTCATTCCCTCAATTCAATGTTCGACCGCTTGCAACACTCCTTTAGCCTGCAGAGAGAATTTATCGGTAACGCCGCCCACGAACTGAAAAGTCCCCTGACAATTCTCATGCTCGGGCATGAGGAAATGCTTGCCGCCTCACCGCCGGAATCCATCGGCAGGGAATTGGAAAAACAACTCCATACGCTACGCCGTCTCAGCAAACTGATACGCGATCTCCTGGAAATCTCGCGGCTCGAAAAGGAGGATATCTGCGTCCGAGAACCGATTGGAATTGATAAACTCATCACTCGGGTCCTCGATGATTACCGAGAAATCCTCAAGGCGAAAAACATCACAGTAGAAACCGATATCATCGAGACGGTCATGAGTGGTGACCCGGAAAAGCTCCAGCGCTTGCTCATTAATCTCATCGACAATGCGATCAAATATAACTTCGAAGGAGCAGGGACCATAAAGATTGCGACCGGGAGGAACCGGACTATGATGACCCTGACCATCACCAACACCGGGCTGGAAATTCCCGCCAATGACCTGCCGAGGATCTTCGACCAGTTTTACCGCGTGGAAAAGTCCCGATCCCAATCCTTTGGTGGGGCCGGTCTTGGTTTGACAATTGTTCGCAGAATCGTCGAACTGCATGGCGGAAACATTAATGTGACGAGCAGCGACGGCTTGACAACCTGTACCGTTTCCTTGCCGTAAGGATAGGAATCTAGTCTCGGGCCTTGAATTGCCGCGTTTCGTCTTGTCTTCCCGTCGGTTCCTATTTATAGTTTCCAGCGTCACTGCCATGTCTTCATGGTTCCGAAGTAACGAGTTGCAATCCTTAAGGGAAGTGAATCATGAGCACAATCGAGACGACAAAGGAAATCTACCAGGGCTTTGAACAGGGACCGATCCGCCCGCCGAGCGAGGCGGGTAGTCTGCTCATCCGTATCACTCGCAACTGCCCATGGAATCGCTGTACCTTCTGCCCGGTGTATAAAGGGGCGGATTTTTCCTTACGGCCGGTGGAACACGTGCTTGAGGATATCAACCGCGTCCATCGCTATGTAGAGGAGATAAGAAAGTTCGCCGCGGTCAGCGGCAAGGTTTATCCGGATGACATCGCTAGGCTTCGCGCCATGGATGGGGCGGGTGACCGGGCTGCCCTGAATGCCGCCCTGCAGTGGGCGGGAGGGGGCATGCGGTCGATCTTCCTTCAGGATGCCAACAGCCTGGTTATTAAACCGGAACGGCTGCTGGCTATTGTCCTCCACCTGAAAGAGTGTTTTCCCTGGGTTGATCGGATAACCTCTTACGCCCGGTCGCATACGGTTGCAAAGATAAGTGACGACAACCTTCGGCTGCTCGCCGAGGCCGGTCTTTCACGCATCCATATAGGCATGGAATCGGGATCCGATGCGGTCCTTGCCCGGGTGCACAAAGGGGTGGACAAGAAGACCCATATCCTCGCCGGCCAAAAGGTCAAACTGGCTGGCATGGAGCTCTCCGAATACATTATGCCCGGCCTTGGTGGCAAAGACCTTTCAGAAGAACACGCCCGGCAAAGCGCCGACGCCTTGAACCAGATCAACCCGGACTTTATCCGGTTGCGCAGCCTGGCCATTCCCAACCATGTGGCTCTTTACCAGGAATACCAGCGCGGTGATTTCCAGAAACTGACGGATGTGGAGACGGCCCGGGAACTTTTGATTTTTCTCGAAGCCCTCGACGGCATCAGCAGTACTCTTGCCAGCGATCATATCCTCAACCTCTTCGAGGATGTTAAGGGCACCTTTCCGCAGGATAAGGCGCGGATGGTTGCCATCGTCAAGGAATTTCTTGATATGGATGCGGCTGAGCGGATGATCTACCAGGTCGGGCGGCGGATGGGTCTGTTCCGCGGCTTAAGCGATATGGCCGATGAAGACAAACGGCACCACGTTGAAGCCGCCTGCGCCAGGGCCGGAATCAGTCCGGACACCGTCGATGCGGCGATCGACGAGATGATGAAGCGGTTTATCTGATCTTTTTGCAAACGATGAGGACATAATGACCCTGTATAACCCGGAAGCGGTAAAAGATAACTGCGGCTTCGGCCTGATAGCTCATCTTGGGGGCGAGGCCAGTCATAAGCTGGTGCGAACCGCCATTTCGTCGCTTGCGCGCATGGCGCACCGCGGCGGTATTGCCGCCGATGGTCGCACCGGCGACGGTTGCGGACTGCTGCTGCAGAAACCCGATACCTTCTTCCAGGCGATCGCCAAAGAGCAGGGTTGGGCGCTTGGCGGCAGGTACGGGGTTGGCATGGTCTTCCTCAGCCGCGATCCTGTCCGGGCCGAATCCGGCCGTGCTTTCATAAATGAGGAATTGGCGCGTGAAACACTGTCCGTTGTCGGCTGGCGAGAGGTGCCTGTTGAGCCTGGGGTGCTCGGCCCATTTGCCCGCTCTACCATGCCGACCATTGTCCAGGTGGTCTTCAACGGCCCCTTCGGCTGGGGTTCTAAGGATCTCGAGCGCAGGCTGTATATGGTCAAGCGGCGGGTGGAGAAAAGGGTTACGGATGATCCGGATTTCTATATTTCAAGCCTCTCGGGTCTGGTGATCGTTTATAAGGGCTTGTGCCGCCCGGTCGACCTGCCGAAATTCTTCCCCGATCTGGCCGACTTTCGCATGCAGTCAGCGATCTGCCTCTTTCACCAGAGGTTTTCCACCAATACCCTGCCGAAATGGCCGCTTGCCCATCCTTTTCGGTACCTCGCCCATAACGGCGAGATCAACACCATCACCGGCAATCGCCAGTGGGCGAGGTCGCGCTCCTACAAACTGCGCTCGCCGCTGCTGCCGGACATGGCCGAGGCGGCGCCCTTTGTCAACAGTACAGGCTCCGACTCCTCGGCCTTAGACAATATGCTTGAACTGTTTCTCGCCGGCGGTATGGATCTGTTCCGCGCCTTTCGCCTGCTGGTCCCGCCCGCCTGGCAGAATCATCCGGACATGGATGAGGACCTGCGCGCCTTTTACGACTTCAACTCGATGCATATGGAGCCCTGGGACGGCCCGGCCGGGATCGTCATGAGCGATGGTCGCTTCGCCGCCTGCGGCCTCGATCGCAACGGCCTCAGGCCGGCCCGTTACGTGGTGACCAAGGACAATCTCATCACCCTGGCCTCCGAGGTCGGCATCTGGGACTCCGAACCGGACGAGGTGCTGGAGAAGGGCAGGGTGGGCCCCGGCGAGTTGCTGGTGATCGACACTTTGACCGGCAAGCGCTGGACCTCCTGGGATATCGACCGGGAACTGAAGAGTCGCCATCCCTATAAAAAGTGGATGAACAAATGCTGCCGGCAGCTGCGCTCCTTTGACTACGACCTGGATCTGCCGACCGGGGCGCGGGAGTTGGATGACGACCGCTTGCTCCTCTATCAAAAACTCTTTGGCTGGAGCAACGAAGAACTGGAGCAGATGGTGACGGTGCTCGGCGTGACCGGCCAGGAACCGGTGGCCTCCATGGGTGACGACGCCCCGATGGCCGTGCTGTCCGGCCGCGAGCGCAGCCTCTATGACTATTTCCGGCAAATGTTTGCGCAAGTTACCAACCCGCCCATTGATCCGCTGCGTGAGCGCCATGTCATGTCCCTTGCCACCTGCGTCGGCCGCGAGCAGAACGTCTTTGACGAGGCCGAGGGTCATGCCTATCGGGTCATGTTCCAGTCGCCGGTTCTCGTTTACAGTGACCTGCAGCAGCTGAAAGACCTCAGCCAGACGCACTACAAACATGTGTTCCTGGATCTCAATTACCAGAGAGCCACAGGGCTTGCCGCTGCGGTGCGGGAGCTCGCTTCCCGGGCGCTTGCAGCTGCGGAGGCCGGCGCGGTGCTCTTGATCCTCTCCGACCGGGATATCTCGGCCGACACCCTGCCTATTCCGGCGGCCATGGCGGTGGGTGCGGTGCAGCGGGTCCTCGTTGAAAACGACCGCCGCTGTGATAGCAACATCATCGTCGAGACTGCCTCGGTCCGCGACCCGCACCACTTTGCCGTTCTTATTGGCATGGGGGCGACCGCCGTTTATCCCTATCTGGTCTATGAGTCGCTGGCCCGGATGGTGGATGAAGGTGTATTGAAGGTCGACCTGCGCCAGGCGATGTGCAACTACCGCAAAGGGGTCGACAAGGGCCTTCTGAAAATCCTCTCGAAGATGGG
>JAHJLI010000080.1 GCA_018821785.1 Pseudomonadota bacterium | reverse complement strand
TTTATTGAAAAAACACAGCATACTGCTCGTTAAGTTATTATTATGAATTTAAGTATAATACCAGATTAAATGTTTAATCAATATCTAACCCCGGTAAAACGGGATAAGTACCTTAACTAAATTCGTCGAAAAAAAACAAGAAACGAATTTTTAAGGTATTTATCTTTTTTAAAGCAAAGCTCAAAGAACCGTTTATACTGCTTGTCGTGAAAATAATAGGCATTCTGGTGAATATTGAGATTAACCAAATTTTGGTGGGAAATGAGAAAGGACATAATTGAAATACGGTGGCATGGACGTGGAGGTCAGGGCGCTATTACTGCGGCAAAGATTGTCGCCAATGCCGCTTTTGTTTCCGGATATAAAGGCGTTGTGATGGCCCCGACCTTTGGAACTGAAAGAAGAGGCGCACCGGTGTTTACATCGCTTAAAATATCCAAGGCAAAGATTTATGATCTTTCGCCCATTACCACGCCGGACATGGTAGTGGTTTTGGATCACACCCTCTTGGAGGAGGTTAACGTTGTCGCGGGGCTGAAAGAAAACGGTCTGGTGGTGTTGAATGGTCCGAGGCCCCTTGCCGCCTATCCTTTTCCCGGCATGCGGGTCGCCGTTTCCGATGTGACCTTGCATGCAGTTGAGGCAGGCTTGCCACCGGGAATAGTCAATTCAGGTATAATTGGCGCATTCGCCAAGGCCAGCGGCCTAGTTGATATAGATGTCCTGGTGCAGGCGATAGAACATGAATTTATTGGTAAAAAGCCCGAAAAAAATGCAAAGGCTGCACGCATTGTCTTTGATAATACCGATATCGGAGGTTGATGAATGGTGAAGAGAAAATACTGTGACATGATTTCGCGCAGCAAGCCCGGGCCTGGCGACGGTGGCAATACAGGGTCATGGCGGGTAATGCGCCCTATCATAAATCTTGAAGCATGCATTCCTGTAAAAACCAAGAAAAATTCATGTTTTAACTGCTGGCTGTATTGTCCGGACTGTGTTGTCTCAAAGACCATACCGCCAACCATCAATTTTGAATACTGCAAAGGTTGTGGGATCTGTGCCGAGGAGTGCCCCGTCGGCGCTATCAGTATGGTTACCGAGGCAACGCCTGTCACGGAGGAGAAATAATTCCATGCACATTATTGAATCTGGAAATGTAGCAGCAGCAATAGGTGTAAAACTTTCACGGGCGCAGGTTATTGCCGCATACCCAATAACTCCGCAAACACCTCTGACGGAAAAATTATCTGAATTCGTTGAATCGGGAGAACTTGAGGCCGAGTATATTCCGGTCGAGAGTGAGCACAGCGCCATGGCTGTCTGCATCGCTGCATCCTCGGCAGGCGCAAGAGCCTTTACCGCTACAAGCGCCAACGGCCTGCTCTATATGGTTGAGCAATTGAACTGGGCTGTGGGGGCAAGACTTCCTGTTGTCATGTGTGTTGCCAACAGAGGCATCGGTGCTCCTTGGACCGTCTGGAATGATCAGCAGGATACCATTTCGCAAAGAGATGTCGGCTGGATACAAATATATGCCAATGACCATCAACAGATAATCGATTCGGTGATCAAAGCCTTCAAGCTCGCCCAGACGGTCAGTGTTCCAGTCATGGTTTGTTATGACGGCTATCTGTTGTCGCACACCTATATGCCGTTTGAGCAGCCGGAGCAAAAGAAAGTTGATGCTTTTCTGCCGGCCTTTGCTCCCAAGCATTTTCTCGATCCCGAAAATCCAGGGAATTTTAACACAGTTACTCTTCCCGATATTAGACCGGACGTCGACGGCAATATGGCCCCCGGCTACATTGAGATCCGCCATAATCTGCAGGAGGATCTGCGGGCGGCCCTCGACACCTATGTGACCATTGATAATGAATTCGAGAAAGAGTTCGGCCGGGGCGGCAATCCGTTCATAGAGGAGTACAGGTGTGACGACGCCGAGTTCGTTGCTGTCTGTATCGGGTCCTTGTCCTATCAGCTGCGCGATGTGGTGGACATTATGCGGGATGACAAGGTGAAAATCGGCGTTATGGGTGTGCAGATGTACCGTCCATTCCCGGACCAGGCCATCGTAGGGGCCCTTGCCGGGAAAAAATGTGTAATCGTTTTTGAAAAGGCGCTCAGTTACGGAAATCAGGGCGCATTGTACGCAGATATCAAGTCCGCACTTTACAGCAGCGAGAAAAAGCCCCGGGTTCATAATTATATTCTGGGCCTTGGCGGCAGAGAAATAAAAACCCAGCATCTTCTTGATGCCTTGGCCCAATCATGCACCTCCCCCGATACCTTCGGCGACAGTCCCCGTTGGATCGGTTTGAAACTATAGGAATAATTACTATGGAAAAAGCAACTACTATTTTAAACCTGACCGAAGAAGAGTTCGTCCATCCAGGCAACCGGGCCTGTTCAGGTTGCGGACTGTCGATTGTTTATCGTATCGGCTTGAAGGCACTTGGCAAAGACACCGTTCTGGTGGTACCGCCAAGTTGCCTTACCGTGCTGCAGGGCTTGTATCCCGTGGCTTCGACCAAACTTCCCTGTGTCAATGTGACTTTCGCATCAACTGGAGCAGCCGCAACGGGTGTTCGCGCTGCCATGCGGGCACTGAAAAAAAATAACGTCAATGTTGTGGCCTGGGCGGGCGACGGAGGTACCGGTGATATTGGTATCCAGGCCCTTTCCGGAGCTTGTGAAAGGGGAGAGGATATCATCTATATATGCTATGATAATGAAGCGTATATGAATACCGGCGTCCAGAGATCCGGCACTACTCCGCAGGGTGTTTTAACCACCACAACCCCCATTCATGGCAAATTGCAGGAGAAAAAGGACGTCCCGTCAATTATTGCAGCCCATAAAATCGGCTATGTGGCAACTGCTTCAGCCGCCTATCCCCTTGATTTGTATGATAAGGTTAAAAAGGCTACGACCATCTCCGGCCCCAGGTATATCCATGTCCATACACCTTGCCCTCCGGGCTGGAACTTTGACCCGAGATACACAATAAAAGTTGGAAAACTTGCCGTTAAGACAGGTCTTTTTGATCTTTATGAAATTGAAAACGGGGTTTTTAAGCTGACCGGAGCATCTCACTATCTTCTTGGCAAAACACGGCTTCCCGTATCAGAATATTTTTCCACCCAAGGAAGGTTTAAGTCACTTGATGCCGAGATTGTCAAAAAGGTACAGCAGCAGGTCGATGCCAAGTGGGCGACGTATTAACGACTAAGGGGGTCAGGTCTCAACTCTTGACATCAAAAGTTTCTCTGCATGTTAAGAGTTGAGACCTGACCCCTTTTCTAATTAAATTACCTGGCACTTGTATAACTTGATTTTGCTATCTTCCGTCATGAGCGGATATTTTGTAGCAATACTTTGGGAGATAAGCATACGATCAAAAGGGTCGCGATGATGAAATGGAAGGTCTTTTAACTGCAGAGCATCCCGACCTGAAAAATCAAGAAGCTCAAAGCCACTTTGTTCTGCGAGGTCAATAGGATCAAAATTGATCTGAAGTTTACCGATAGAAGATTTTATCATAAGCTCTGCGATAGTGATGGAACTTACAAAGATAATGTTTGATGGTGACTCCAGCTCGTTGAGTTTCTGTTTCGTAATCCTCGTGGGGTCTGCGAGCGACCAGAGAAAGATATGAGTATCAATAATAATCTTCACTTCGATCTTTCCCCTTCACCGTCATAAAACATCTCATTAATATCGGAATCTTCTTCCATTATATCTTCCGGTACTTTCAGTTTCCCGACAAGCAACCCGAGTTTTCTTTTGCCTTCAGGTTTGTGGATGACCAGATCAACCAAAGGCAGGTTGTTT
This sequence comes from Pseudomonadota bacterium, assembly GCA_018821785.1. Taxonomy (GTDB): domain Bacteria; phylum Desulfobacterota; class Desulfobulbia; order Desulfobulbales; family Desulfocapsaceae; genus Desulforhopalus_A. The sequence goes on along the minus strand of JAHJLI010000080.1, from coordinate 363 downwards.
TTGGCAATAACTACTTTTTCACCATGGTAAACCATGGCGACAAGTTTAGATAAATTGGCTTTTGCTTCAGAAATATTCACTATCATTGTGCGCCTCCTCGATGAACTATTATAGTCCATTGTACCAGAGTTGGTCTACATGGTCAAGTGTGGAAGAGGGGTCAGGTCTCAACTCTTGACAAAACCCAGTGTATCCTCAAGTCGTTTATAAGTTTCTTTAATCGCGGATCTGTCTCCGCTTTTAACACCAGCCTCCTGCTTGTCTGGGATACCGCAGCGCCACTTATCCCGAAATAATCCCCAAGTTCCTTCAATTTTGCTCCGCTGTACCTATGGCAACAATAGATGCCAATATTTTTCAGGT
>JAHJLI010000079.1 GCA_018821785.1 Pseudomonadota bacterium | reverse complement strand
CTCAACCGCATGGGCATCAGCTTCTACATTCCGTGGTTCTGACAAACGTGGTGGTGCAAATGGTGCACGCATTCGTCTTACACCTCAGAAATATTGGAAAGTAAATCAACCTGCACAGTTAGAAAAAGTATTACAGGCACTTGAGAAAATTCAGAAAGAATTTAATGAAGCTCACTCAGATGGCAAAAAGGTTTCCCTTGCTGATTTGATCGTTCTTGGTGGATGCACAGGTGTTGAGAAAGCTTCAAAAGATGCTGGCAATAGTGTAAGCGTTCCTTTTACACCAGGCCGTATGGATGCATCACAAGAACAGACCGATATAGAATCATTTGCAGTACTTGAACCAATGGCAGATGGATTTCGTAACTATCAAAAAAGTAAATTTGCTGTATCCACAGAGGAATTACTTGTTGACAAGGCACAATTATTAACACTAACTGCTCCTGAAATGACAGTACTTGTTGGTGGAATGCGAGTCTTAAATGCAAATGTAGAACAATTGCAGCACGGTGTTTTCACAAAGCGTCCAGAAACACTTACAAATGACTTTTTTGTGAATCTACTAGACATGACAACAAAGTGGCAAGCAACACCAGAAGATAAAAATATATTTGCAGGACACGATCGCAAAACAGGCGAACTAAAATGGACTGGTACTCGTGTAGATCTTATTTTCGGTTCAAACTCACGACTTCGTGCACTTGCAGAAGTCTATGGAAGTAAAGACGCACAAGAAAAATTTGTCCATGATTTTGTAGCAGTTTGGAACAAAGTTATGAATCTTGATCGCTTTGATCTTCATCGATAACATCTCATGATTTCCTATGGTAAGCGGAGCTTGCCATAGGCAATCATACCTTTGAAGCAAGTTTTGTGATGTAACATGAGAACAAAAAATCAGGAAATAGAATGATTTTCAGCTGAAAGAAACTTCTGTGTACATTTTCCATTATAGTTGTTGCAAATTTTTGCATCTGGCTTTATTAATAGTTTTTGCAATCTCACTTGTTTTAGCATCCAGAAGTGAATCATCTGTAGGAATAAGCAAATCATACTTTCTTCGTGGATTAAAACTTAACCATGATGTGAGCTTTCCAATTGCCTCAATGACACGAAAAAGAAAAGGAAGCCGAATTTTGTCATTTTGTCCTTGCTTAAAAGAAATACCTAGCCATACCGGTCCAAACATTAATTCTACGCAAAAAGCACAATGTATTCGGTTTAGTGAAATAGGATAGACGGCCCAAAAACCTGGAATAAATAGATACGACGAAGTAAGAATTAGTTGTGCTCTTTTTGGGCTCACGAATCTAGCACATGATAACATAAATAATCCTGCTACAACCATAATACAAGCGAAAATGCGAGTCTTGCTTGCAGCAAGTGGAGCTGTGGCTATTGTGAGTAAACTGGTAGACGTTATAAGCCAAAACGGTATGGAAGAATAACCCCATGTTTTTATTTTATATTGTTTCTCTGCTTTAAACCGATTGACTAGTGCAGCTTCGGCAAAGCTTCGTTCTTCGTTAAGGCTCATTTGGCATGTAATCCTTGGAGACAATTCTTTAAACCGCTTGATTGGTATAGCTTTAGGAAAGCTCTGTTCTTCGTTAAGGCTCATTTTGTAAATTCCGTCCGACAGCTGCACATTATCAATGAGTTGAAGCTCCTTTGGGGACAATTGCTTGATAATTGCAGATACGTCTTGTTCTGTCAGAGAGGTTCTCATGAGACTTAGCTTCTCAATCTCGGCAGGAGCTGACATGCTGAGTAAGATGTGGCATAGGCGTTGGTCAATGGCTGTGCCGTTGAGAACGAGTTTGCTGGAGATAGCCTTGGAGCGAAGTCCCTCCATTGTCAGGTGTTCCAAGCAGTTGAGCTGGTCATCGTTTGTTAGGTCTTTAAGCATCTCCAAATAAGGATCTGGACAGAAAAGCATATCAAGAGAGCCGTGCTCGTCAAACGATGCCTTAACTAAGACGGAAGACGTGCGAATGGAAACCGCTTTAACTTGCCTATCAGCGTACCACTCCATTATGTAAAAGGCGAGGTTGGTCGTGAGTTCGATCTTCTGTGGCTGTCCAGACGGATACCATTCCCGCGTATCAAGTATTTCACCGTTACTGTACGCAGATTCCTCAACACAGAAGCTGCCTTCAAAGTAGTAAGCAACTCCAGTGAAAGGTACTTCTTCATAGCAAAACGGCCCAGAACCATAACCTTCTTTGTCGTACAAACTCTCTTGATTGATCCGCTTCCCGCTACCATTTGGTAGCGGCATGAGATCATTGTAGCTTCCAACAACACTGCCTTGTTTAACCAACTGGACTCCGACTATGAGATCTCCCTGATTCTCGAAAGCAAGTCCAGAAAACAGATCATCGCCACAGTACAGCTTGCCAGCTTTGCAATCCAAGGAACTCTTTTTCAATCTTAACATTGACACTCCAATCTAATTTTCACTGCTTAAATCTAGTTAAGAGCCTATCCAAAAAATAATTTTAGGCGAAAATTTCAAGACACTTCATCCAACAAGGAGGATGTTCTAAAATCCCGAGGCTTAGCCATAGCTAGGTTGAGGACGATATTATCTGCCAAATTTTTTTAATGTTGACAAAAGATG
>JAHJLI010000010.1 GCA_018821785.1 Pseudomonadota bacterium | reverse complement strand
CATCATTTCCGACTTCAGCGGTCTCCAGAGCAGCAGTCAAACCACTGATGCCTCCGCCTACGACCAGAACTGCACCAGAGGTGCCTTGCTCATCAGTCATACCTAGCCTCCATAATTGCTCTTAAAATATTGTCCTATTGATATATCCCACACTGTATCAGCTTATAACGTGAAAATATGGCCCATATCAACTATTAAACGCAAACTCGCAACGTAAATCCCAACTCAAATATTTTTTTAGCTTATTTTTCCAAGAGGCTGGCACAACTCTCGGAAAAATAAGCTAAAAACCCTAAATACTAAAAAATCTCCAGAAGTCAATGACTCCTGGAGATTTTTTTTACATCAGATCAACAACATTCCTTGCTATTACAGCCAAGGATCGGTCGGGAAGATGTTTATGCATTCAACCTTCTCACACTTCCATTCCTTGCTCACCGGATTGAAGGTGGAGTTAACAAAACATTTCCATTCCTTATCATCAACAGCCGGGAAATCTGAACGGTAGTAGAATCCTGGATAGCGGGATTCTTTGCGGAACTCGATGTGCCGAATATGAGCTTCAACACACCAGATGCGATGGTAATTCTCCCAGCAACGGAGCAGTTCATGCAGGTCGCCTGCTGCCATCTTCTCTGAATCTTCGCGGAGGAGACGAAGAAGATCAAGGCAGATATTGAGAAGTTTACCGGAAGTCATATAGTAGGTAGCAACACCACCACCATATTCATCGGTAGCCTTCATGAGACGCATCATGATTCCGGAAGGTTTGCAGTAGTTTGGATTTACCTCAATAGATGTGGAAGCACCTTTGAACTCTTCGAAGAGTCTTACCGGAGCATAGATCTCATCAGCTATTGATTGGGCTGACTGTTGTAATTCAGGCTTGAAGCTTGCGTTATCGCGGCAGAATTTAACCATTTGCTTGGCACAAATACGTCCCTCGGCATGAGAACCGGAAGAGAACTTATGACCGGAAGCACCAACGCCGTCGCCAGCAGTAAACAAACCGTCAACAGTGGTCATACGGTTGTATCCCCACTTGTACTTATGCACGCGGGAATCATTTTTGACATCCGGAACCCATGATTCTTCCGGACCGGAGGTCCAGATACCACAGCAACCGGAGTGTGAACCGAGCATGTAGGGTTCGGTCGGCATAATCTCGGAACCAACCTTCTCGGGCTCAACGTCCATACCTGCCCAGAGGCCGGCTTGACCAACGGACATGTCAAGGAAATCTTCCCAGGCTTCTGACTCAAGATGTTTCCAATATTTCTTCAAGGCCTTGTCATCCATTCCTTTGGCTTTACGATCATCGAGGAATGCATTCAACGCTACGTCAGTTGCCATGTAGAGCGGACCACGACCAGCTTTCAGCTCATTGAGCATCAGATGGTTACGCAGACAGGTCGGAGTAACTGGAGAACCGCCATAAGGCATGAATTTTGAAAGCTCATCATTAACTGAAGCTGAGTTGGCATAGAACTCGCCAAGGCCGTTCTGAACTTTAGCTTTGAACAGAAGGAACCAAGCACCAACCGGTCCGTAACCATCTTTGAAACGGGCTGGGGTGAAGCGGTTTTCCATCATGGTGAGGGTAGCGCCAACCTGGGCACACATGGTGTAGGTGGAACCTGCATTCCAAACAGGATACCAGGCACGGCCTTTACCTTCGCCAGTGGACCGCGGACGGAAGATGTTAACAGCGCCGCCACAAGCAACCAAAGCTGCCTTACAACGGAATATGTGCACCTTATTCTCACGGGTAGAGAAACCAGCGGCACCAGCAATCTGATTCGGTTTGTTTTTGTCAAGCAACAACTTAACAATGAAAATTCGCTCCATAATGTTTTCGGCACCGAGAGCAGTTGCACAAGGCTCGGCTACGATAGGCTTATAGGATTCACCGTTGATCATGATCTGCCATTTACCGGTACGTACAGGCGTTCCGCCTTCACGTAGGGTCGGGGCAGGTGCGGCGCCATCCAGGGTTTCGCCGTCTTTGTCTTTTTTCCAGATGGGGAGGCCCCATTCTTCAAAAAGCTTTACAGACTCGTCAACGTGACGACCACAGTCGTAAATAAGATCTTCACGAACAACGCCCATCAGGTCATTACGAACCATCTTCACATAGCTTTCGATCGGGTTGGAACCTACATAGGTGTTGATAGCGGAAAGACCCTGTGCAACGGCACCAGAACGCTCAAGAGAGGCTTTATCTACGAGAACGATTTTCATTCCTTCCGGGGCCCATTTCTTAACTTCGAAACCAGCTCCACATGCAGCCATACCACCACCGACAATGAGGATGTCCACGTCATGCTCTACAACCTCAGGGTTCACGACGGCTTTCAGCTCACCTTTTGGTTTATTTGGTAATGCCATTTTCAAATCTCCTTAAAATAAAGATTTTGCAGTTAAAAGTTTCTAGCTCAGCTTACAGTTGGGGGGTGGGAAGATTACTCTCGAGCAGCAAACACTCATCGTCAAGATTAGCTCCCTTCTGGCTGGCATAAGCATTGGCGGCACCCTCAGCAGTGGTACGAATAGGAAACTTGAAACGCTTCATATTGCCATTACGAAACTTAACAGTCCACATAATGGAGTCAGAAGATCTCATTGGGTGAACCTGGCCGCCCATAGGTACAAAGTCGTCATAGCCGCGAACAAAAATCGCACCCTGTGGGCAGATTTTAACGCAAGAATAACATTCCCAACATGCATCCGCCTCTTGATTGTAGGCCTTCATCTCTTCAACGTTCAGAACCATCAGATCGTTGGGACAGATGTACATGCATGCAGTTTTGTCTCCACCCTTGCAACCATCACACTTGACAGGATCTACATAACTTGGCATTCAACTACCTCCTCAGTTTTGCATTAACTGTTGTGACCCTGAACAGACAGGGCCCACTTATACTCTTTACAACAAAAAACCTCGATCGTCCGTGATTTAGTATTTCACAGACAACCAAACGATACTACAGGTAAATTTCATAGTTTTTAATACGATAATCAAACAAAATACTGAATGACTACTCATTTTTCTCAAGAGAATCTTTTAATTGGTTGCCTGGTAATTGTCAAGAAAATTCAACACCAGACCAAGCATGCCTAAGTGTAGTCATTGCGCACAATAACCTCACGTGGCTTGGCTCCGTCAGCAGGCCCGATTACCCCTTCTTTCTCCATCATTTCGATCATACGCGCGGCCCGGTTATAGCCTACCCGCAGTCTTCTCTGAACCATGGAAATTGATGCTTGCCCGCTTTGAGTCACTAAAGCTACCGCTTCGTCATACCGGTCATCAAAATCGTCTCCCCCGCCGGCACTGTCTTGGTCCTCATCTTTTTCAATTTCCTGTATCATGGAATCGTCGTAAGCCGAACTGCCTTGCTTTTTCCAAAACTCTACAATATCAGATGTTTCTTTTTCTGATATGAAGGCTCCATGAATACGCTTAATCTGTGCAGTGCCAGGGGCCAAAAGGAGCATGTCCCCGGCGCCGAGCAAGTGCTCTGCTCCAGAGGCATCAAGAATAGTCCGTGAATCGATTTTGGAGGAGACCTTGAAAGAGATACGCGTCGGGAAATTGGCTTTTATAAGTCCTGTCAACACATCAACCGATGGTCTTTGTGTAGCTAAAATAAGATGAATCCCAGCCGCCCTCGCCATCTGCGCGAGACGGGCAATCGCCGCTTCTACATCCTTTGACGCAACCATCATCAGATCCGCAAGTTCATCAACAATAACTACTATGTAAGGCAGCTTATCACTGTTCGTTTCATTGTAAGAATCAAAGCTTTTGACTCGCGCTTCTTCAAGCAATCGATAGCGTCGCTCCATCTCTCTGACAGCCCAGTTTAAAGCACGTGAAGCAAGTTTTGGATCAACCACAACCGGATGCAGGAGATGGGGAATACCCTCATATCCGGAGAGTTCGATTCGTTTCGGATCCACCATAAGAAACCGCACCTCTTCGGGCGTTGCATTATAGAGGATTGAAGCGATAATGGTATTAATCCCAACACTTTTTCCAGCTCCGGTTGCTCCGGCAATCAGCAGATGAGGCATCTTCGCTAGATTGGCCATCGCCAAATTGCCAACCACATCAAGCCCGAGGGCAATAGAAAGCTTGTGGGAATTTGCCCTATAGGCCTCGTCTGCAATCAATTCACGAATATAGACAATCTGCCTTATTTCGTTTGGGATCTCTATCCCCAGTGCAGCTTTGCCTGGAACCGATCCGACAACCCTTACCGACTGCGCTTTTAGACCAAGGGCGAGATCATCTGCAAGACCCACTATTTTGTTAATTTTCACACCTGGGGCCGGCGAATACTCATAAGTGGTTACCACAGGCCCTGGAGATATACCAACAACCTTGCCGGAAACGCCAAAGTTTTTGAGTTTTTGCTCTAATTGCTTGGAGATTTTATAATAAGCCTCCTTGTCAATCTTGTTTTCCACATGGCTACCCTTGCTCAAAAGGGTCAATGGTGGCAAGCGCCAGTCACCTCTGGCAATTAATTTGGCGGCAAATTCTTCATCCTCACCACTTCTTTTCAAACCTGTTGCCGGTTCTTTCAGCTCCGGCATGGTCGGCAGCGTAGGTGTTTGCAAAACCAATGGTTCGAAAACAGCCTTATCAATCTTTTCAAGACGTCTTCCCCCCTTGGTGTTCTCGGACAATTGCTGTTTTTCTTGTGTCGCATCGGGATCTCTTGAAAAAAGCGCTCCGGACTTGGCCATTAGGCGGCACATAGCAATAATCAGCTGATATAAAGAGAACTGTGCAGAAAGCATCAAAGAAAAAAGAAATATTAAGACCAACGCCAGAACAGTCCCCCCATGCCCCACTACTGAATCCAGGAGAACAAATACAGTCTTTCCCAAGAATCCTCCGGTCGCAAAATAGCCAGGATCTTTAATTGTCCAAGAAGAGAGCAGTCCACAAAAGGAAATGATAGCCCCGGTCAGTCCGGCGACGACATGAGGTAATCGATTACATGATATACCTGGGCTGAAAGAGAGGAGAGACAATAGGAGAATAAGGGATGGCAGGAGATATGCGCCCCAACCGGTGAACCCAAAAAGAGCTTGGGCAATGAGCATTCCAATCTCACCGCACCAATTTCCTTTGACTTTAAAAGAGTAGGAAAAGAGACAAAGGAAAAGAAATAGGGAAATAAAAATGCCAAAAACCGCCAAGGCTTCCTGTCTCAAGCCCGGCCGAGAACGTTCTGTCGTTTGCTTCATGTTGCCCGAACCACTTTTAGCCCTGATAAACAGGCCTCTTTTCAGTCACCCTTCTAGAAAGATTATTCTCAAAAACATGGGAATATTTTATTCTAAGGGACTAATATTGCATGAACACTGTCATTCAGGCCCAACATGTACTAGGAATTCAACGAAAATGCAAGGAATGGCCATATCCTGTAATCGCAACTATGCCAATTTACATCTTATCGCGTCGAGAACACCGTTGATAAATTTTGGTGAATCATCGCCGGAAAAACGTTTGGCAATTTCCACTGCCTCGTTAATGGCTACCTGTGGAGGAACATCATCTCTCTCAAGAATTTCATATATTGCGATACGCAGTAGATTTCTGTCGGTGGGGGCTATACGTGTCAGGCGCCAATTTGTTGCCGCTTCACTTATCAACAAATCAAGGCGCTCTAGATTGCTGCTAATTCCCTGTAATAACTCAACAGCATAACTACGCGCTTTCTTGTTCACCTGGAAGAGATTACAAAATAGCTCAAATCGTTCGACCAGATCATATCCAAATTGCTGATCTGAGCCAATGGTGAAATCTTCCTGATAGAGAAACTGAAGTGCAATCTCCCGTGAATTTCTGCGCGTACCCATGAATTATCAAATATCAGTGGAGAGAGTTGATAAGATTTGCCATTTCAATGGCCGCAACGGCAACTTCTGCACCTTTATTGCCCGCCTTGGTTCCACTGCGTTCTATCGCCTGTTCTATGGTCTCTGTGGTTAACACGCCAAAAAGAACCGGAACTCCCGTCTCCAGACCAGCCTGGGCAGTCCCTTTTGAAACCTCACTGACAACAACATCAAAATGTGGCGTGGCCCCGCGAATCACAACTCCCAGAACAATTACCGCATTATATTTTTGCGATCCTGCAAGTCGCTTAGCAATGATCGGGATTTCGAAGGCTCCGGGAACCCTGACAACATCGATATCATCTCCGGCTGCTCCTGAACGAACCAGGCTGTCCAAGGCACCATCCAACAATTTCTCACTTAAGAATGAATTGAATCGTGACACCACAATTGCAAATTTTTTCCCGTCCGCTTTGAGATTTCCTTCAATAAAGTTTGCCATGATGTTTTCCTGAAAAAGTAATAGTATGAGGTTCTTGCTCACACCCCACACAAGGGGGGTGGAGTATCTTTTACAGATTGTTTTCGTTCAATAAAACAAAAACAAATTTGTAAGGCTTTAATCATCAACAGTCATTAGATGACCCATCCGGTCACGCTTACACATAAGGTATTCCTTGTTTTCCTTGCCGGCGGCCATCTCTAATGGAAATCGTTCAACGACTTCTATGCCATAGCCTTCCAGTCCGACGATCTTCTTAGGGTTGTTGGTCAGAATCGCCATCTTGCGAACCCCAAGATCGCGCAGAATCTGTGCGCCTATTCCGTAATCACGAAGATCGCTTTTAAAGCCGAGCCGGTGATTAGCTTCGACGGTATCGACACCCTCCTCATCCTGCAGGGAGTAAGCCTTCAATTTATTAATAAGGCCAATGCCCCTCCCTTCCTGGCGCATATAAAGCACTATTCCGCACCCTTCCTGGTCAATCATTTTCATGGCCGCATTCAGTTGCAATCCACAGTCACAGCGGGATGAACCAAAAACGTCACCAGTCAGGCATTCGGAATGAACCCGCACGAGTACCCGTTTTGCCTTGCTGACATCACCCTTAACAAGGGCAAGATGTTCAAGATTGTCAATCGAATTTGAATAGACCACTGCTTTAAATTCCCCGGCATGTTCTGTCGGCACTCGAGCCTCTGCTTCTCTTTTTACCAGTGTGTCTTGGCGCAATCTATAGGCAACAAGGTCTGCGATCGTGGCAATTTTGAGATTATGCTTGGATGAAAACTTTTCAAGGTCATTCATTCTCGCCATGGTCCCATCTTCATTCATGATTTCACAAATGACCCCTGCAGGAATCAACCCGGCGAGACGAGAAATATCCACCGAGCCCTCGGTCTGGCCGGTACGCACAAGAACACCACCGTCACGGGCTCTGAGCGGGAAAACATGCCCTGGGCTGACAAGATCCGCGGGCTTTGCATCCTTTGCCACAGCCGCTTGAATCGTACGTGCTCTGTCCGCTGCCGAGATGCCGGTCGATACACCCGTTCTAGCCTCGATGCTGACTGTAAACCCGGTACCATAAGGGGATGTATTATTTGAAACCATCATCGGCAACTCGAGCTTATCGACGAGTTCTCCACAGAGGGTCAGACAGATCAAACCCCTGCCGTGGGTCGCCATGAAATTTATTGCATCGCCATCAACCATCTCGGCGGCCATATACAGATCACCTTCGTTCTCACGATCCTCATCATCGACCAAAATGACCATTTTGCCGGCCTTGATATCCTCGACAACATCATCAATGAAACTGACTGCCATAGTAGTAACTCACAATTAAAAAGTTTACTGGAAACCTGCTGGAAAATCATAGAAAGCCGTGCTTGGCAAGAAACCCTGGATTGATACCTTCGACCCCTGCAGCTTTCATCGTCTGAACCCCAGGCGACAGCAGTTTCGCAATATATTTGCCGATTATATCAACCTCAATGTTGACCTTGTTACCGACTTTTAGTGCACCAAGTGTTGTTTCTTTCAGAGTATGGGGAATAATTGACACAGAAAATCCCCCCGGACTACAACTATTAACAGTGAGGCTTACACCGTCAATGGAGATGGAGCCCTTTTCAATAATATAACGTTCCTGTTCTTTCGCCAGAGAAAAAGAAAATAGCGTATATGACCCCACTTCCTTTCGGCTTGAAACAGTTGCCAAACAATCTACATGCCCAGACACAAGATGTCCACCAAGACGATCAGATAACCTGAGAGCTCGTTCAAGGTTCACAAGATCACCGGGGCCGAGCATGCCTAGTTTGGTGCGCGAAAGAGTTTCAGGGGAGACATCGGCACTAAATCTGTGTCCATGAATATCATAGGCTGTCAGACACACCCCGCTCGCGGCAATAGACTCACCCTCTTTTGGGTCGGTGAGCGCAAAACCGGCCTCAAGGTCAAGTACAATACCGCAGCCTGCTGCGCGCTTGCCGGCAATTCTGCCAACCCCTTCAATTATCCCTGTAAACATGTGATTTTCACAACACTCGTCGAAGAGATTTAGGATGGGTTTTGAACAACAGTTTCCAAATGTGCGGCTTTCTCCAGATATTGAGCAGCCGTGGTATCATGCCGAAAATTCTTATGAATCGAACCGATGGTTCTATAGGCATCTGCGGCTTTTTCCCGTTGCCCATCCTCCAGATATATCTCGGCCATTGTTTCAAGAGTTACAACGGTGCCTTGAGGGTCACGATTGTCTTGATAAAGTTCCAACATGTCGAGGCATGCAGCTATCGCTTCAACATACTTCCTCAACCCTGTGTGCGCCGTAACAATCTTGTTCAAAACGGCAAGAGTGCTCATCCTGTCATTAGCCTTTTCGACGATACCGAGTGCCCTTTGAAAATGTCTGAGAGCACCTTCGTACTCACTACGCAAGAGACACACTTGGCCAAGTTGGTTGCTCGCATTGGCTATTCCGTTTTCATCCTGCCTTTGCTCAAATCCAACGAGGGCATTGTGAAATGCCACCGCAGCCTGACCGAATTCCTTCTTTTCAATAAACATCAGGCCTTCTGCGTATTCTTTTTTAACAGAATCCTTCGGCCCTTCTTGTCGATCGCCACCGAGTGTTTGGATAGAATCGAGTGATTGAAGTTTATTACTCATGAGAAGCTCCTCCTTGCATTGTACGTATCGCTTCTGCTGTCACCTCAGCAACGGTTGAAGTCACCAGTTGACCATCTTGACACCAGGTAAAGGCATCCTGGTCATTGCTGAGTTCCACCAACTGAATCGCTGCCTCCGTCGCTCTGATTCGCCCCATCAGTCGCACCACCTGCCCTCGCACCTGGGCTTCCGGGTGTTGGAGAAAATGAAACAAATTATAAAAGGGCGTATCACGGATCAGATCAGGCCGCTTTCCGGCAATTTCGGCAAGGGCCCAGAGAACTTGGTTGCGAGTCGATGGTTCCTTTAGATAATTGAGAAGATGCCGAGTGAAAGCACCGAAGATGTCTGGGCGCTGAGCTATTACATAACCAATTGTCTCGACCATTCCCCATGGTGTCGCCGCCGAATCAGAGCAGGCCTCGAACATCCGGTGCAGCAGTTCCGACACCGGCCCCGGTTCACGGGTTGAAGTCCTGGCGGTTACCTGTCCGATTATCCAGGCCACCTGCCAACGCCCGCTCTCTACCGGATTATAGAGCAATCGTTGCATCAACCTCAGGGTTTTTTTATCATCGAAGCACAAAGCTACGAGGCCATCAATATCGCCCTGATCAACGAGTTCCTTAACTATTGTTTTACTAGCCTTTCTGCGTATCCGCCGAGCATCCGGGGCTGGTTCTATTAAGATGGCCTTCTGGTTGCGAAATGCCGGCACGGTTTGTTCCAGGATTTGATTTTTTTTCTCCCTGATTCTCCCGGCAATTTCTCTTGCATCGGAGTGCAATCGAACAAAGTAAAGAACTCCGCGCACTGCCCTGCCATCGATGTTTTTTTCCGCCACAACCTGATGGGCGCTTTCATCATAGTTTTCAATGCGCCCGGTTAAATAATCATCTTCAGGCATCAACTCCCAGGCAAAATCGGCATTATCGTCACAGGCGTACACAAGGGTCTCAACAATAGCAGAACCGATGTTATGCCCAGTTACATCGCAGGTGTAAACCGCCCCGCATTGGCAGCGCCCGACGGGAAATTCATTCATTTTGCGAACCGGTGCGTTTGAAGGACGACCAACCTTCTGGCCACAAAAGGGACACCAGGGGCGAACAATTATTTTCTCTTTAGGCATTGCTTTTATCGCCTACGCTAGTTTTTCCAAGAGATTCATTACAAAATTCGGATCAACGGAATACCCTAGTTCTTTGGCTTTTTCCATATGGATTTTAGCGTCTGCATAATTGCCGCTGAAATAAAGTGCCACCGCAAGATTGTTGTGCCCGAGTGACGAATCAGGATCAAGCTCAAGGCCTTTTCTGGCAGCTGCGACCGCCCGTTCATCATCACCTTTCATTGTCAATACGGAGGTGAGGTTCATCCAGACACTTGCAAGTTTCGGATCATAACGGAGAGCTTTTTCATAGGAAACAATAGCTTTCTCAACCTCATTATACTGTTGCCAGATAAGGCCGAGATTAGCATGAGCCTGGGCACTTTCCGGATTAACTGAGAGTGCTTGTTCGTTCAACTCACGTGCTTTATCGAGATTTCCTTGACCGAAATATATGGCCCCGAGATTGATCATGCTTTCGCTGCCGAGATTATCCAACTGAATGGCTTTTTCCAGCGCCTTGACCGCATCCGGAATACGCCCGGCCTTCATATACACTAGCCCTAGATGGTGAAATGCCATTACCGATTTCGGATGTTCCTTGCACTTCTTCTCCAATTCCTCAATCACTTTCGGCAAATCTTCCTGCAACTGTTCTTCCATACCTTTCCTCTATAATAGATAGCAACCAACTTTACCGATCTGACCCTTTTCTATTGAACCAAACGGCAAACTATAATCTTATCATGACATCTTCTAGTTTCTTGTTTTACAGCACCAGCCCCTGCGGGGTCCAGGCAAAGAGCGCCTACACTATAGACACCTTGAGCTTACTTGCAACAAGAAAATATCGGGGCCGGCTTTAGTGGTTGAAGCGTTCGCTTGTG